>JAFTBN010000005.1 GCA_017455185.1 Clostridia bacterium | reverse complement strand
CAGAATCCTTATCTTTTTCTAAAAGCTGTAGAATTTCTTCATGATTTAGGGTAAAATTAAGTTGAGCCATTTGTAATACCTCCGAGGCTTTTTTGTTTTTAGCTAACTACATTATACCTCAGGAGTGAGCATTTGGCTCATTTCAATTTTACACCATTATAAGGCCACTATCCCGCTTCACAAACGTGGATATGCTTATGAGCAGCAAACAAATCTTCTTCGGACTCGATTTTTACAGACAAATCGTAGCAATAATAGCATTCATCCGTAAAATCACTGTTCTCCTTTATCACGGGACATCCCGCTACATAGTAATGACGGTTTCTATATCCAATCAGGTCGCCCTGATGAAACAAAACAGGGAGATTACAAACCTCAAGAAAGGGGTAAAGAGGAATTCCCTCATGTGGAAACAATGAAGCATATATTCTGTTAGATGCTTCCCCCGTATATCCCGTTTTTTTGATTTCTGCTATTGCAGTGTTCAAAAGCTTTTTTTCAGAATCAGCCTTGGCAATTTCTACAAGTTGTTTCAACAGCTTTATCTTATGTCTTTTCGCAGCATATTCCGAAACGATCGTAGCCTGTTGTAAAACGGACAGTTGGATCGGGTGATCTAGCAAATACTCTTTCAATCTCTTTGAAGGAATTATCTCAATTATACTGTTTGTCATTCAAGCTCCTTTTCATTATGTAATCTGTAGTCACGACCCGCCTCGAGACATCAACACGACCCTCGGCGTCAGGAATATGCCGTTGACCAGTTGAGTCAAGGCACCCGGATTTATTTCATTCTTTTACTTTCCAATAACCATCTTTATTAGATCCTATTCTTTCTATCATATTATTAGAGATTAACTTTGAAATTATCCTTTGGACTGTTTTCTCTGATTTATTAATTCTTATTGCCAATTCTTCTTTTGTAATATGCTCGTTTGCATATATTAAATTAAAAATTGTTTGTTCTTGTTTGTTTAAATGGACATTTGTCTGGACATTTAAATGGACATTTGTCCTGATAAATTCGAAAAAGAATCCGTATGCTACCTTTCTAAAGTTCCATGAAACATTTTGCTTGATACATAATTCATTAACTCTTTGAAAGCCAGTTCCTGATTTTTCAACATCTTTACTTCTAAACAAAATGTCTAATATCAGTCTATTACGCTTAAAAGACGAAAGATTATTATTCATCTGGAAATGTCCCCGGATTATATACTTCAATTTTATTTGGATGAATCCCTATTACAATTTCTGGAACAATCTCATAATTAGCATGTGCAAAAGCATTAACAATTATTTCTCTTATTGCATCCTCTGGTATTTCAGGTATTTCACTCCTCTTTCTTGATCCAATTTCAACTTGCCAATTAATTTTAGGTTCAATTTTGAGTTGCATTTTAACGTGGCTTCGGTTACAATAGACATAGGGACTTCTCCTTGTGGTTATTGTGTTTTTTGGTTAATTACATTATACCACGAGAAGGCCCTATTTTGTTGTAAAAACGGGTAGAAAAGTATCACTAATCAAGTGAAAAGTGATAATTTCGAAACCCCTTTAAAATATAAAACAATAGCGCTGTTTAACCTTGCGCTATGAATAATACAGGTTTATTTTTTTGGGTTCAATGCAAAAGTTTGGGGGAAAACTGATTCATTACACAATGTGCGGTTCCATTGTTTGGTGTGCCCGAACGGCGGCAATTAAGAGAAAACGAGCATCGCTATAATCGACTGCTTGCAGAAAACAAGTTGTTTTGTGCAATTGACATAGTAAAAGAGTTGTTTCACGATGCATTTAACGCAAGTTCGGATGCAGAAATGGCTGACAAAATGGACTATATCATGGATGTCTGCAATGGAACTGAGAATCCACATTTCAAGTGGTTTGCCAATACTTTTAAACCATTACGATGGAATCAAAGCTCATGGTTCTATCCTCTCATCCCCCCAAACTTTTGCATTGAGGCTTTTTTTGTATAGAAGATTATCTGAATAGTTGAATTATAATTGAAATAAAACCTACCCTATGATAGAATAAAAATATAATCCGCTTGGAAGTAACATAACAATAATTATAATTCAGGAGGAAAAACAATTGAATTCCTACAACTTTTCAGAGAAAGACTGGAAACTATACAGAAACAAAATAGCCAACTGGCAGGAAGCATATATGGAGAGGCTTTGCAAAGAATATATGGAAATTCTTCGTGCTGATGAAATTGGATCTGAGCGTTTCTGGAAGCTGCACGACAGGATAAAAAAGGACAAAAAATCTCCGGGAGTATTAATAACGAGAAACTCCCGATCAGATATGATAAATAATATTTTGGGCCTTTTGATTTATAGAGTAATAGCAATGGACGACCTTGATGATTTCAGCGAGGAATTCAAAGAACATCTTGTTTTCATCATAAAGAACCATCCGGAGTTTTTCGTTGATAAAAAAGAAAGTGAAGAATAATATGGATAAGATCAGTTTTATTATTACAAAGGATTCTTTTCGTATAGATAATGCAGTTCAGAATAATCACAGCGATATAGCAGATGAGTTCTCAACCGCACCCTATCAGACCTTTTACCGTCTTGTTTTTTCGGCACGTCCAGATTATCTTGATGCGGCGGGTAGTTATATATTTCGTTTGGCAGAAACTTTTACTGAGGATCTTGCCGCTGTTTCCGGTATTGAGCTCAGCCGTGAAAAAACGGAACTTATTCCCGATAACGAAACTATCGAAATGCTGCTGGAGGGTGTCCCCTTTGTACTTGGTGCGGAATATGTGACAAAGATCTGGATAAAGCGTCAATACAGCCGCTTCCTTGAGGTTTTCAGAAAAGAGATAAAGGAATATCCCGGAAAGGTGTCACTTTATTTTGCTGAACAGAATGAAAAACTCCATGTTCCGGAAAGAATCTTCTTTCATTTGGTAGAAAACACTCAGGGAGATTACCCGTTTGCTTTTCTTGCGACTTATGCAACCAAAACTGAAAACGGTGGAGTACGCCATGTTCCGCTGCAATATGCCTTGACGGAATATAACGGAGATAAGAGAAAAATACTCGATCTGCTTTCCTGCCTTAACAAGGCAGCCGAAGTATCGGAGCTGATCGGAAGTTTTATGGAAAGCGGAGAGCTTTTTCATCCTCTCGGACTTTCTTCCGACGAAGCGTACAGTCTGCTAAATGATATGCCCGAGTTAGAGTCAGTTGGCATCCGATGCCGTATACCCAACTGGTGGAAAAAGCGGTATAACAGCATTGCTGTTTCAATAAAAGTGGGTGATGAAAAGCCGAAGCTACTGGGGCTTGATTCGGTACTGAGCATGACGCCGAGCCTTACGGTTGGCGGTGTTCCACTGACCGAGGATGAAATAATGCAGCTTTTAAATCAGACAGAAGGTCTGTCTTTTATTAAAGGCAGATGGATAGAGGTAAACCACGCACAACTCAAAGCTCTGCTTAAAGAGCTGAAAACACAGAGGAACAGTATAACCTTCCTTGAAGCCCTTCGTGCAGAAATATCCAGAGCCTCGGATAATAAAGCAAATAACGGCGTTATCATAACCAACGGAAAATGGATGAAGGAATTTCTAAAAACGCTGAGAAGTCCTGATAAGATCAAAAAAGAACCACTCCCCTCATCCTTCTGCGGAGAACTTCGCCCCTATCAGAGCAGCGGCAGAAGCTGGCTGCTGCAAATGAATAAGATCGGTTTCGGAGCCTGTCTTGCGGATGATATGGGACTTGGAAAAACCGTGCAGATACTTGCCTTTCTGGAAAGTCTGCGAAAGGAAAAGCCTGATGCAAAGGTACTCCTTGTAGTACCTGCATCGCTTCTCGGCAACTGGAAAAAGGAGGGCGCAAAATTTACGCCCGAAATGACTGTTGATATACTTTACGGTAAAAAGGCTGATACTCTTTCCGAACAGTTCAAAGAATCGTCAGCATTTTTTACAATTACCACATACCGTATGGCTTGTACCATTCAAAGCCTTTATGAAAGAGAGTGGGACTGTATTATTCTTGATGAAGCTCAGGCAATAAAAAATCCCCTGACAAAGCAGACAAAACAGCTGAAAACCTTGAAAAGCAGAATGAAGATTGCCCTGACAGGTACGCCTATCGAAAATGATCTGTTCAATCTGTGGTCGATATTCGATTTTCTCAACAAGGGACTGCTCGGTAGTTCAGATGAATTCCGCAAATTCTGCCGCAGCCTCCAGGATCATCCCGAGGGCTATGCAAAGCTCAAAAATATGATAGCACCCTTTATGCTCCGCAGGGTCAAAACAGATAAAAGGATTATTTCCGATCTGCCTGAAAAGCTGGAGCAGCCTGATTACATAGAGCTTTCAAAGAAACAGACCGTCCTTTACAGAAAGCTTCTGGCAGAAACCGAGGATGCTCTTCTTGAAAGTACAGGCATACAAAGAAAGGGACTGATACTTTCCCTTCTGCTTCATCTCAAACAAATATGCAACCATCCAGATCAGTATCTCGGTCAGGATGAATTTGACCCGATGCAAAGCGGTAAATTTGAAATGCTCAGAGAGATATGTCAGACCATTTACGAAAAACGTGAAAGAGTTCTGGTATTTACCCAGTTCAAAGAAATGACAGAACATCTTGATAAATTCCTTGAACAGATATTTCACTGCAAAGGAGGAGTTATTCACGGAGGTGTCAGTGTCAACGAACGCTCGGAACTGGTAAACCGTTTCCAGAGTGAGGAGTATATGCCCTACATGGTGCTTTCTGTCCGTGCAGGAGGTACAGGTCTGAATCTTACCAAAGCTAATCATGTCATTCACTTTGACCGCTGGTGGAATCCTTCTGTTGAAAATCAGGCAACAGACAGAGCCTTCCGTATAGGTCAGGACAAGAATGTCATGGTGCATAAATTCATCTGTCAGGGAACGGTTGAAGAAAAAATCGATGCTCTTATCAATTCCAAAAGGGAATTGGCGGAAAATGTGATAGGCTCAGGCGGCGAAAACTGGATAACGGAAATGAGCAATGACGAGCTTCTGTCTATGCTCAGACTGGAGGTGTAAGCTATGGTAAAGCGTTACTGGGATGAAATGAACTTTCCTCAGCCCACAGACAGGGAACTGAAAGAAAATGCAAAGGCGACCACCAAAAAAGCTGCAAAAAAAGGAAAGGAGTTGCATCCTGTTGTTATCACCGGACGTCAGATCACCAAAAGCTGGTGGGGAAACGCTTGGTGCAGCAACCTTGAAAGATATGCGGATTTTGACAACAGACTTCCGAGGGGTAAAAGATATGTCAAGACAGGGGCCGTTATTGATCTTGAAATAACAAAGGGAAAAATACTTGCTCGTGTTCAGGGAACAAGAAAAACACCATATAAGGTAGAAATTCGTATCAGTCCGCTTTCCGAGCAGCAGATACAGACCATAACAGACAAATGCGGCAAAAAGGTAGATAACCTGAGCAAACTTGTCAGCGGGGATTTTCCTGAGGAGCTGAAAGAGGTTTTTATCGGTCATGGCGGTCTTTTTCCGAGCCCGAAGGAAATATCCTTTAATTGCAGCTGTCCCGACTGGGCGCTTATGTGCAAGCACGTTGCGGCGGTGCTGTACGGAGTCGGAGCAAGGCTTGATGAAGATCCCCTGTTGTTTTTCACGCTTCGGGGAATAGATACGAATCGTTTTGTGGATGTTGTTATCGCCAACAGAACGGAAATGATGTTAGCAAATGTAAACAAGCCAAGCAAGCGTATCCTTTCAGATACAAGCCTGTCGGATATTTTTGGTGTTATATAAAATGCAGCACAGCCTGCCGATATATTCGGATGGCTGTGCTGTTTACTGTAAAATCACATACATAAAGCATATGTGTATCTTAATTTAGATAAAACTAATGTAACCTGAATGCTTTTTAGTAATTTTAGCCTATTTATTGTGCAATTATTCATAAATGATTATTAGGTTATTATCAATCGTTTCACAATTATAACCACAATATATTATGTTCTTATATTAAATAATACTATATGCTTCTTGACATCAATACAACTGTCTCAACATGTCCGGTCCGAGGAAACATATCAAATCCATATACAGGACTGGAAATCCTATACCCGCGCTCCATAAACAAAACCACGTCCCTTGCCATCGTTTCACACTCACAGGATACATATACGACTTTGGGAATGCCTTTTTCTTCAATGAAATCGATTACGTCCCGGCTTACTCCTTTTCGGGGCGGATCAAGAACTATGACTGTCGGCTGAATAACTTCACGGTTGCTTTTCTCAATGTCCTGAATCAAATGACTGACTGATACAGCATCTCCACAATAAAAAGACACATTTTGTATGTGATTGTCTTTTGCATTCTGCTTCGCGTTTTCTATCGCACCCGGCACGATATCGATTCCTATTACGCGTTGAACCCGATCTGACAGAGACAGACCTATCGTTCCAACGCCGCAATACAGATCCAAAAGCACATCTTCTTTTGACAGACCTGCAATTTGTCCTGCCAATTGATACAATCGTTCCGCCCCGTCATGATTGACCTGATAAAAAGATTCAGGCGACAAATGAATAGTTTTACCGCACAAAATATCCTCTATTGTTTTTTCTCCGGCCAGAAGCCTATACTTGTTCCCCAATATCACATTCGTGCTGTCTGTATTCTGATTGATCCAAAGGCTCCGGATTCCGTCAAAAGATTCTTTCAGCCGGCCAAACAGTTCATTCTCCCCCTTAAGACCTTTTCCATTCACCACAAGACAAACCATAATCTGCCCGGTCTTCATGCCCATGCGAAGATAAAGATGTCTCAACTCTCCCGTGCAGGTGCTTTCATCGTAAGCGGTCCACCCCATTTGGTCTCCGAATTCACACACTGAGCGTGCAATCCGCTCAAATAAATCCGGTTGGAGAGAACAGGAAAAAGAAGGAACAACCCGATGCGTCTTTGCGGCATAGAACCCGATCTGCAATTTTCCGTTTTGCATCGTAACCGGATATTGTGCCTTGTTCCTGTAATGACAGGTCTGGTTTGTAGACAGGACCTCTTCAACCGTCACGTCCGGCAAACCGGCTTTCCGAAAGGCATTTCTGATTCGTTCCTGTTTTGCGGACAGTTCATACGAATAAAGGACATGCTGATAGACGCAGCCTCCGCAGGAGGCGTGCACCGGACATGCCGGAGTTTCAAGACGAAACGGAGACGGCGACAAAACACGCAAAGTCTTGGCCACATAATAAGAAGAGGCCACTTTAATAATTTGCACAAGCAGCCTGTCCCCTTTTACTCCGTTATTTGCGAATATGATTTTCCCGTTTGCGTCATGCGAAATGCCGTAGCCCAGATTGTTTGTGCCCTCAATCTCGATTTCGATTTGTTGGTTTTTGCTCAATCCTTCATCCGTGCGCATAATACTCTACACCTGTCTCCAAGCAAAGGCATGCCAGTTTTCCGCCCACATCCACTCCTGCGTTCATGGCAATCGTGTGAGGAGTCCGATAGATTTTTCCGGGCACCGCTCCGGGCACGGCAGACGTCGGCGTATGACCTGCCACAACAATCCGGTCGGTAAAATAGGTCCGGTTAAAATCCAGCGGTTCTCCGATAAAATCTTCAATTCCGCATGCTTCCAGATCCATTTCAGGGGAAAAATGCGCAATCCCGGCGTGAACGAGAAGATATTTCTTTCCTTTTACCTCCACCTCTTCGTATACGGGCATTTCTCCCAGGAAATCCAATAATCCTTCCTGCATATCCGAATCCTGCTTCCGGAAATCCTCCAGCGTTTTTTCTCCGCCCAGACTGACCCATTGCGCCATCTCCTTCATAAAAGACTGCGGGGGTCTTTCTCCGCTCTCCAGATACTGATTCATGCCGGAGAGGATTTTATAGGCGCGGTATTCCGCCTCCCCCAGCACGGGCAGAACGTTGGTCCGCATACTCAGATCCTTGAGCACTTCAATCGAATCCAGACCGTAATCGATGCTGTTCCCCAGCACGTAGAGCAAATCCTTATCCGTCAGTTCAATCTGCTCCAATATGGAACGATACGCCCTGTAATACCCTCTTATATCTGAAATCACATACGTCATGTCTCTGTTCCTTCCTTTATATCCAATTGACCCGGTTGCTGTTCTGATACACCACATCCATGGAGGAATCCAAATCCCGCAGCATTCTCTCCAACGCGGCGCAAACCGGATCCTCGGTAAAGAAATGCCCGGCCGCTATCAGATTCATTCCGGTATACGCGGCATCTGTCAGTTGGTGATATCCGAGCTCGCCGCTCAAGAACGTATCCGCTCCGGCGGCTTTGGCGTTCTCCACGTCGTCTTTCCCGGAACCGCCCAATATGGCCACCCTGTAAGGTGCCTTTCCGGCATCCCCCACCCGGAGGACCGGCACGTGCAGAACCGTTTTGACGTGTTCTAGAAAGTCCGAAAGTGTCCCTCCCCGGGTCCATTCGCCGATCCGGCCGATGGGAAGTCCCTCGCTCAGAAACGGTTCCACGCGCTGCAGCCCTATGGTCTGGGCCAGACAGTCGTTTACCCCTCCGGGAAGCGCATCCAGCCGGGTATGGAACGAAAAGACCGCTACCCTGTTTTGCACCATGTCCATGCATTTTTGTGCAAGACCGTCTCTGGGATCCAGCGCCTGCAATCCGTGAAACAGCAGCGGATGGTGGCACAGAATCACCTGGCAGTCGTGCCGGATTGCATACTCCATCATCCGGTCGGTCGGGTCCAGGCAGACCAAAGCCCGTCTGACCTCCAGGTCCGGATCCGGACAAACCATCAGCCCGTCATGATCCCATTCACAGGACAGCGAACGCGGAATGGACTGCTCCAACGCTTCATACAAATCTATTACTCTCATGGTTTACCCCTGTTCCAGCGCATCCAAAATGCTCTGCACCTGCCCGGCTTCAGCCTGGCCCTTCGGGCCGGCCTTTTTGCAGGCTTCCAGTATCTTTTTCTTCTGTCCCGCCGTATAAATGCGAAAAGATTCAAACAATTCGCCTCTGATGCGGCGATTGACCGGCCCTAGATACGCATCTGCCGTGGACAGTTCCCTGCATTCCCCGGTATAGGCCGCGCAGATGGTCTGGTAGTATTTTCCCCGTTCCCGGCTTATCGTTTCCCCTAAAAAAGAAAAACCGCTTCGGCTCAGCCAACTCCGCAATATTTCCGCGTGAGTCATCGGCTGGAGAACCAGGCGAACCGGCGGCTGTTTTACAAACGGGGCCTTATCCAAGATCTCGACAATCAGTTCCCCGCCCATTCCGAACAGCAAAACGGTATCGGGTGAAAACCATTCCAGACCCGCAAGCCCGTCGTTTTGCTTCAGGGCAATCCGTCTTTCCAATCCGAGGGCGGCAATGTTGGCCAAAGCCATCTCCAAAGGCCCCGGCCGGACGTCGGTGGCCAGAACGGCAGAAGCAATTTCCCTTTGCACCAATGCAATCGGAAGATAGGCGTGATCCGTTCCGACGTCGATGACTCTGTCGCCCTGCCTCACATAGGGAATGGCGGTTTCGAGTCTTTCTCCAAGCGTATTCCGGCGGACACTCATCTTTTTTCCACCTCCCCCTTCATACCTTTGTAAAAGGAAAGAGACTTATAGGAATGCCCTACATGATATAAAAAGAAAGATTCCGCCAACTGTTCCAGATTGATCCGGCCGGCCGGTCCAAGAGGCGGAAAGCCCATTATTTTTTTGCTATCGGTCCGCTCCAGGTAGCGCATCGCGGCAAGCGTTTCATCCAATACCGGCGCAATCATACGGCTTTCCTCCCTTTCATCCTCAGAAGGAGCCCTGACTTCTTCCCTGGCCTTGCATTCCGGGCAAAGCAGCCGCCCGTTCTGAATATCAAAAAAGGCGGGAGCTCCCTTGTGGCACACGGCACAGCCCTGCAGATCCGGAGCGTATCCGGACAGGGACAGAAGTGTGAATTCCCAGAGCGCCTTGACCAGATCCGGGGGCGCCTTTTTTTCGCTCAGCGCATATAAAAGATTCAGAAGCAGGCGAAGCACCGACTCGTCCGTCACCCCCTCGTCGGTAAAATCCTGCACGGACTCCACCATATAGGAAGCAACGGCAAACGATTCCAGATCTTCGGACACCGAGTAAAAGGAATGAATCACCGAGCCGCCCTTGAGCCAAAGGAAGCCGTTTTTCTCATAGACTTCCATATTGGAGTAAGTGAAAGGCTGTGAGACGGGCATCTGCCCGCTCCGTACGGAACGGCCTCCCTTGGCGCAGATCAGAATGCGCCCTCTGTCGGCCGTCAGCACCTGCAGAAACAGATCGTGCTCACCTCTTTTTTTGGCTTGCAGCACAAGACCGTCTACGCAGAACATCCCACACTTCTCCCTTTCCGAATCCATCAAAGAAGACCGGCGTCATCCGGCTCATCCGAACCATTCACCAAAAAATCGTTGATTTCCGCAATCAGCTCATCCGGGTCCACGCCGTGCACCTCGCACGCCTCTTCCAGGGTCTCCCCCAAAGACATCGGGCAGCTCAGGCAATGCATCCCGATTTCCAGAAGAAACCGTCCGCATCTCGGGTTGATTTCCAACAGGTCGCTGATAACGGTCTCTCTCGTCACAAGGACCGATTCTTTTTCGTTCAACTTATCGTTCTCATTGTTCATCTTCTTTTATCTCCTTTTGCGCCGGATCCGGCGCAACTTGCTTTTCCTCTTCTGTATTCTCCGCGGTATTCGGATTGTTCTTCAGCACTTCCGGATCCGCTTTCTTTTTGTCCGTTCCCACCACGCTTTGCACCGGAACGGAGAACGCTATGCCCTGCCCGGCCGTGTTCAGACCGGAGGCTCTGTAAATCGCATGAAGGACGTTGTCCTTGATTTTCTGGGCAACCAGAATCATCACGATTTCCTTTTCGGGCTGCACATAGATATGAAATTTCTCCTCGGCTTCCTTGTTGGCGGTTCCCATCGCGCGGATGACCGTCCCGCCGCGGACGCCCGCCTCCCTGGCCGCGTCCATCACCGTTTCCGAATAGCCCGCATTCACGATGCAGAAAATCACTTCAAATTTTTCTTTGCTTGTTTCCATAGACTACTCCGAATTCATACCACACTGTCATCGTTGCCCAAAAAGCCGTAAATCAGTTTCCCTATCACACTGGAGAACGGAATGGTATACGCAATTCCCTCTCCTCCCCGTATGGTGCGGAACCGGTCGCGCAGCAGTTCGAGACACTTTTTTTCCTGGTTTTCCTGAATGACCGAAAAAAGGACCATTTTCTCCGGATCGGCCATGCTCCGGCTTTCGATACGGGAAGCGGTTCCGAAACCGGTTGCCTGCACCTGCAGATTGACTTCAAAAGACTGAATCAAATCCGTGAAATAATCCGCCTTTTTCCGGTTGACGACCGTTACCAGCAGCAAAAGCCGGTTGTCTTCAATCCGGTTTGAAGCGGCTTTGGTGGTTTGCGAATGCCGTACCGCCCGACGCTTTCCCTTGGTTTCACTGCTCTGTGCCATGCCGCCTACCTCTTCTTCGAAAAATAAATGATCTGCTCGTCTTCGGCCGAAACGATCCGCCGAATGGCAACCCGACGGCGCATTCTGGCGGTGAGGATGGTTCTGAACCCGAGGAACTGAATGGTGATCAGCGGGGCCAGTGCGACCATCGCGACGATGCCGAACGCCTGAGACAGGATCTGTTGCTCCCCGGCCATCACCGAGCAGGCTCCAATCCCCAAAGGAAGAATGAAGCTGGAAGTCAAAGGTCCGCTGGCCACTCCGCCCGAATCAAACGCGATAGCGGAATACAGTTTGGGAACCAGCAGCGATAGCCCCATGGCAATCAGATACCCGGGAACCAGATAGTACAATATGGAAAAGCCGAATGCAATCCGGATCATGGAAAGCCCGATGGCAATGCCTACGCCGACCGACAAGGAAATCAGGATGGTTTTCCGGCTGACCGCGCCATTCGTGATTTCCTCGACCTGCTTGGTCAGGACATGCACCGCCGGCTCGGCCAGAACGACCACCATACCGAATACAAAGCCCAGCGCGATGATCCAGCCCCGGTCCAGAGACGCGACCTGCTGTCCGATTTTAAATCCGACCGGCATATATCCCACCTGAACTGCTGTCAGAAAGATGACCAGGCCGAAAAAAGTGTACAGCAGCCCGCTTCCGATACGGAAAAGCCTTCTTTTGGGCAGTCTGAGCACCGTCACCTGCAAAACCAGGAAGGACAGAACAATCAGTCCCAGGGCCCGGAGCACTTCCAGCGCAACCCGTCCGAGCGACCGCATCATGGAACCGAAGGACATCTGCATCGAATAGTCTCCCAGATGATATTGCAATTCCCCGCGGGAGAACAGGAACAACAGCACCACAGCCAGAACCGGACCGACCGAGCAAAGCGCAACCAGACCGAAACTGTTCTCGTTCGAGCCCTTGCCTCCTATGGTATTGGCAATACCGACACCCAGCGCCATAATGAACGGAACGGTAATCGGCCCTGTCGTCACGCCGCCCGAATCGAACGCAAGGGGCAAAAACGACAGTTTTCCCTCCTCCGCCAGAAGAGCGGACAACCCGAAGACGGCCAGATAGAAAAACAGCAAAAACAGGGACAGATCTTTCTTGAAAACGATCTTCAGCACGGCGACGAGCAGCAAAAGGCCAACGCCGACCCCGACCACCGCAATCAGCAGGCCGGGTTTCATCAGTTCCTTTACCTGCTCTCCCAGCACCGTCAGGTCAGGTTCCGCGATGGTAATCAAAAGTCCCAGGACGAAACAGACCCCCATCAGCATACCGATTCGTTTGGTTTTGGTCAACCCCGAACCGACAAACGTGCCCATCGGCGTCATGGCCATATCCGCACCAAGGCTGAACAGGGCAATGCCCACAATCAGGAAGAGTGCGCTCAGCGCAAAAATGACGATCTCCCCGACGGATAAATCCACCAGCGGCGTCATGGCAAGAAACAAGACAATCACCGAGATGGGTGCCACAGAAAAAAGGGCCTCTTTCAGTTTTAAAAACAACTCTTTTCTCATAGCGAACCTACAATTGTTTAATCAAAACATTTTAACATGCAAATAAGAATAATCTGTTAAGCACGGCAATTTGATTTTTTGGTAGCGGGGGCTATTAAACGTGATTAGTTTCGTTTTACGACCGCATTTTTGCCCCGGAACGCGATACCGATCTTTGTGATATTGATCACACCTTGGGAATTCAGCTCGGTTTCGTATTTCTTTTCTTCAATTTGCGCAAGCGCTTTTCCTGCAAGCGCATCGAGATTGTCACTATCCTTTCCGGCGTATTTGAACTCGAAAATAAAGCCGGGATCTGACTTGCTGATTGGAATGAGCGCGATATCAAAGCGACCGTATCCGGATTCCGCATTGGATCTGATTCTATAGCGACTGCTAAGCACGGCGCAGAGGCCGAGCATCATGCCGTGGTAAAAGCTTTCGTTTGAACCGTCAAAAGCGGAGATGGAGGAAAGCATAAATTCTTCCAGCAATTTCTGCAGCTTCTGCGTGTCGTTCGAAAAGATCGCCTGCTGAATGGAGATAGCGGCGCTTGTCTTTCCGGTTCTGTTCAGCACTTCTTTGCTGTAAACAAAGGCGATTTCCTTGTTTGGGATTGCGACGTCGCACATATAATTTCCATCGTGCTGCGGATATACCTTTGCGACCTTCAGATAACCGGCGATGAGCAGAAAGCTGTAAATGCTGTACGGATTATTCTGCACCTCGGGATAAATGACGCCCGTGTCGACATAGGACGTGACGGTCTTGCCGGAGAGCAGATGATAGAGATTTTCCTTGATCTCGTCGTTCGCTTCACCCACGATCTCACCGATGATATCGTTGCTGCCGGTGGACTGCCAAAACGCCTTGGGGAAGCAGTTTTCGGAAACGTAGTTGATGACCGACCAGGGGTTGAATATCTCCGTGCTGCCGAACAAATAACCGTCATACCACTCACAGACTTCATCGAATTTATCGCCGCGCTCGTAGTATTCGAGCATTTGACGGACTTCCTCTTTCGTAAATCCAAAGTACGCACTGTACTGTTCATCAAGGATCGAGTTGACGGTCAGATTGTTCAACCCGCTGAAAATGCTTTCTTTCGCCACGCGCAGAATACCGGTAAGAAAACCGAACGCGAGGTGCGAATTGTCTTTCAGGCCGCCTGAGAAGAAATTGCGCATAAATGCAATGATTTCCTTGTAGAAGCCCATCGTATGACCCTGCTGGATCGGCGTGTCATACTCGTCAATAATGATCACAGTTTCTTTGCCATAATGCTTGTGCAGGAGCAGAGACAATGTTTTGAGCGAAAGTTGATAATCGGCTGAATCCGCCGTCCCCTCAAGAAGTTGTTTGAAGCGTTCTTTTTCATGTTCGTTCAACGCATCGCTATTCATAATCTCCAAGTGGCGGTTACATTCATCGGAAATCAAATTTATGATCATTCTGTAGGTTTCCTGCCAGTCGGCGCATTTTACGTCCTTGAAGGATAAGAAAATGACCGGATATTGTCCCTGATAAGCCGTGTACACTTTTCCGCAAGACCAGATCGCTTTGTCGCTGAAATAAACTGAGGTATCCTCGCCGGTCTTTTCAAAAAACACGCGCAGCATATCCATGTTCAGCGTTTTGCCGAACCTGCGCGGGCGCGTGAAGAGAGAGACAAGCGGCTTTTTGTCAAGGAAATCCTTGATGAGCATCGTCTTGTCAACGTAGTAGTAATCTGATGTCGCGACCTTGTAGTCGGATATTCCGATAGGAAGCGGTTTTTTCTGGCCGTCACTATCCCGGATGATATTCTGAGGAACAAGCCAGCGACGTCCATCTTTTTTTGCGCCGGGGATTTTCCCTTCGGCGCATTGCTGTTGAAGTCTTCTGATCGTGATATTCAGTTTCTTTGCCGCATCAGCGGCTGAAATATATTTCATACGAAACCTCCAGACCCAATAGTGCAGTGTCATTATTGCACAATAAGCGAAATTTGTCAATGCGATTTCGCATAATTTCGCATAGATTTCGCTTAGAATTTCGCATTCTTCCCGAGTTTGAAAAAATAGTCAATCAATCTGCCAGATAAAACGTGATAAAAAATATCGCTTTTATGGGGCTTCTGCTTTCCGCCGCGTCGGATTGACTTTGCCCCCGGTTCATGTTACAATTAAGCATCATTTTATACCTTGATGCGGAGGAGTTATGAAAAAAACACTCACCCTGTTCCTCGCTTTTGTGCTTTTGCTGAGCGCTCTTCTGACCGGATGCGGGGTAAAAGAACCGGATCAACCAAAAGAAACTGACACTACCGGAGAAACCGAAATGCAAACCGATTCGCAGGAAACGGCCTTGGAAACACAAAACACACCCTCTGACGAGCCGATGGCGGACAAGCAGAGCAAAGCCACCGATTTTCTCCGTCTGTACGGGCGGGTCCCGATTGCGGGAGACACATTCAAACTGTACTGGACCAACAGCGGCTTTTCCTTCCGGTTCATGGGAACCGGCGCCGAAGTCCTTCTGAACACCTCGAGCACCAATCCGACCTACCTGGCTTATCTGCAGGTGTTTCTGGACGGTTCTCCGATTCCCTCCTCCACGCTGACCATCACCCAAAACGGAACCTATACGCTGGCGTCCGGGCTGGAGTCCGGACTTCATACGGTTGAAGTCCGCAAGCGGAACGAGGCGATGTACGGAGAGTCCGCCACCCTGACCATCCGCAAAATCGAGGTCCAGGGGCAGTTCTGCGTCGAACCGCCTCAGGCGCAAGAACGGATCATTGAATTTGTCGGAGACTCCATCACCAGCGGGTTCGGCAACATGATCGCGGACGGAAGCGGCGACTTCACGACCAGGACGCAGGACGGAACGCTGACCTATGCCACCCTTGCCGCAAAAAGGCTCGGCGCAAACGCCAACGTCCTTTCCCGTTCGGGCATCTGCTACGTGACGGGATCGAACCGGGCCACCATGTTCAACGCTTACACCGGCGTGGCCAACCTGCCCAACCAGAGCGTTGACCCAAAGAAATGGGATTTTGAGTCCAATCCGGTCGACGTGGTGGTCATCAACCTGGGAACCAACGACCAGGGTGCGCAGATTGACAACCGCGCCATTCCGGGCGACACCTATACGCAGATGGCCTGCGACATGATCCGTCTGGTCCGGGCCAACAATCCCCATGCCGTGATTGTCTGGGCATACGGCCTGATGGGCCAGGGCCTGAGCGCATACCTCAAGGCAGCCGTCAAACAATGCAACGACGAAGGCGACTCCGAAGTGTTCTTCTTCCAGTTCCCGGTTCAGAATACCGTCAAGAACGGCGTCGGAACCCACAGCCATCCCAGTTACATGTCCCAGCTTGAGGCAGGCGTTCTCCTGTCCGATTATCTGGCCGACCTGATGGGATGGGAGACCGACGAGACGGCCGTGCTCGGAGCGCAGATCCGAATCGCCCGGAACGTATGGATTCCCGAAGCGGATAAGAAGTATGAATCCGGCACCGTAAACAATCTCAAAAATGCCGTCCGGGACGCAGAGCTCAGCCTTTCGGATTCCGATCCCACAGTTGTCTCCGACTCCCTGAAAGCCATCCGGAAAGCCTATGAATCCCTGGCCAAGCCCGGAGACGTCTCGGACGAATACATCGTCCTGGAAACGTTTGACAAACAGCAAAACTGGAAAATCGGAGGCTCCAAGACCGGCGTTGACACCGAAAACATGGTCGCCGGAGCCGGTTGCTTCACCACTTCCGGCATGCCCAACATCTACTTCATCCGGGACGGGAACAGCGCCAACATCGCGCAGGTGCCCGACGACTTTTCGGAATGGTATTTCGAACTCTGGATTTATCTGGACCGGGAGTATTCCTTCCCCGCCGGCTGCTGCATTGAGATTTCCCAGACGGTCGACCAGATTGAACTTGCCTATGAATTCAGTTCTCTGGGCCTTGTCGAAGGTTGGAATCACCTGATGCTTCCGGTTTCCTCGGCAGGAAAAACACGCTTCGATGAACTGGAGACCATCCGCAACATCCGGATCTTCCTGGTGAAAATGCCCTCCGAGTTGACGCTCAAAGCGGACGACCTGGTCCTGACCCGCGGCAAAATCGCCAAGGACCGCAAGGATCTGGACGATCTGATCAAGGAAGCCGAAAAAGCGGGAACGGGCGTCGTGTCCGGGGAAATCCTGGAGCGGGCCAAATCCGCCGTTTCACAGCGGGAGGTAGACAACGCCATCGAAACGCTGAATGCTCTGCTTGGATGAGTTTTCCCTTGCGTACAGGCCCGGATTATGGTATAATCGTAAAGAAATCATTCATCAGGAGACAGAAACGTGATTATTGCATTGGAAGACGCGAAGGCCAAGCTGATTGCCCTGCGCGCAGATATAAAAGAACTCGGGTCCGCCCTTCAGATCGATTATCTCAAAGACAAATCGGTGGAACTTGAGCAGCAGACCCTGGACCCGAATTTCTGGAACAACCAGGAAACCTCCTCCAAAGTCCTCCAGCAGCTCAAGCAGGCCCAGGATACCATTGAGAACTACACCCGGCTCTGCACCCGCCTGGAAGACGCGATCACCCTGGCCGAAATGGGCATCGAGGAAAACGACGAAAGCGTGGTCGAAGACGTACAGAACGAGCTGAAGGAAATCGAGGAAACCGAAGAAACGCAGAAGATTGCCATTCTTCTGTCGGGAGAATACGACCGCAACAACGCGTTCATTTCCTTCCATCCGGGCGCCGGCGGAACCGAAGCCCAGGACTGGTGCCAGATGCTCTACCGTATGATTACGCGCTGGTGTGAACGCCACAAGTACAACTACAAGCTGACCGACTGGCAGGACGGCGACGGAGCCGGCATCAAAAGCGCTACCATCTACGTCGAGGGAATCAACGCATACGGAATGCTCAAAAGTGAAAACGGCGTGCACCGCCTGGTACGGGTTTCCCCGTTCGACGCGGCGGGAAGAAGACATACGTCCTTTTCCTCAATTGAAGTCATGCCCGAGTTTGAAAAACTGGACGAGGTGATCATCCGCGACGAGGACATCGACTTCGTTCCCTTTCACTCCAGCGGCGCCGGCGGACAGAACATCAACAAGGTTTCCTCCGCGGTCCGTCTGACCCATAAGCCTACGGGCATCGTCGTTACCTGCCAGACCGAACGCAGCCAGCTGCAGAACAAGGAAACCGCGATGCGCATGCTCAAATCCAAGTTGATGGAAATCAAGATCCGGGAACGGCTGGAAACCATCGACCAGATTCAGGGCAACAAGAACAACATCGAATGGGGTTCGCAGATCCGTTCCTACGTCTTCATGCCCTATACATTGGTAAAGGACAACCGGAGCGGCTATGAAACGGGCGACATCAACGCGGTGATGGACGGCGAAATCGACGGATTCATCAACGCCTATCTCAAAACCCTGTCCAAAAAAGGATAAAAGGATCAGAGAATCAATCCATGAAAAAAATCAAGAAACCGGAACCATTTCCCCTGTCTTTAGGGGTGTTGAGCGGAAGCGGCCTGCTCTTTTTGGGAGCCGTTGCCTTCCGGAAAAACCGACCGGTTTGTTCCGTACTGGGAGGAATCGGCTGTGTTCTTCTGGGAGCCGGAAGCGTGCTGCTGTATCCCGAGGCCCTGTCCCGCTTGAGAAAAATGCGCTCGGTGGTATCCTATTACGAGAACCGGAAAAAGCCGGTTGAAACGCCCCGCGTTTCCCCGGCCAAGATCATCCCGCCCCTGCCTTCCTCCCTGCCCGACGAAGGCGGAGAGAACGACTATACGTAACCGGATCATTCCCGGTTTGAATGGTTTCCATACAGAAGCGGCCCGTGCAAAACGCACAGGCCGCTTCTCTTTTTGCGTCCGACCGGTTCAGGTCAGATAATAGACGTAATCCGCAATCGCGGTATAATTCCACCGGATTTCCCGGATGGTCCCGCCGAATCCGAAAGACGTATCCGTATTCCGGATGCGAATGTACAGGCATTCGGTAAAGCCGTACTCCTCCGGACGGACGGACAGCACGGTGGAATTGCCTCCGCCGACAATCCGGGGAACCGTTCCTCCTTCGTTATAGTCGGCCACCAGTTCCCAATCCCGACCGGTCTGGGAAATCTCCACGATGTAGTTCTGCGCCACGGTCAGGTTGAACAGCGCATCCTTCATGTTCCGCAGATCAAACGCGTAAACCAACTCGCCCGTCAGGTCGCAGTACCGTACGCCCGAATTCGCACCCGCCGTATTGTAGATCAGGTAACCCCAGTCATTTCCGTTCTGGTTGCAAAGCACATTGCGACGGCAAACTTCCCCGGCGCTTTCGGTGATTACGCTCTCGGAATTCTCCTGCCTCGTCGGAAGAATCGTCCGTTCAAGATCGGGGTCCGGTTCCTCGGTTCCCGTATCGTTCGGATCCGGGTATTCCCAGGCGATTTCCGTAATCGAGCCGCCCCAGCCCATGTTCTTCCGGGCGTTGTACAGTTTGAAATACAGTGCGTCCTTAAAGCCCCACGAAGCGGGGTTGACTTCGATGACGACGTTGTTCCCGCCTGTGGTCAGGTGAGGCACCTTGCCGCCCTGGGAGTAGTCCGCAATCTGCGTCCAGTTTTCCCCGTCCCCGGATATCTCCACCACATAGTTTTGGAAAACCGAGAAGAAATAGGTGATCTGGCCTTTGTCCTTCAGATCGAACCGGTAGATCAGCTCACCCGCATTGTCGCAGAACCGAAGGTTTCCGTTGGCATTGGCCGTGTTCTTGATCAGATAATCCTTATCCAGATTCTGGTTGTTGGTCTTGACGGATTCCCGGATGACCGCGCCGATATAGCTGTCGCTCACCGGTGTCTTCCCCCACCTGACCGTTACCGTGCAAGGCTCGACCGAACCCTGGATGTGCAGCAGCAGCGAAGAGTCCCCGTTGCTCCAGGCCTGTTCCACGGTCAGGTTCAGGGAGCCCGACTCGGCTTTTACGGATTCGGGGTACATACCCTTGGGCGCCAGCAGTCTGGCGGCGACTTTCATCTGCGTCGGAGAGGTAAACGTAAAGACGGTCTCGTTTGCGTCTTCCTTCACTTCCCCGGCCATGGTTGCACCCGCAAAGGCAAGCCTCGGAACACTGAGATCCAGCCCTGAAATATCCAACAAAATCCTGGAATCTCCCGCCTCAATCGGGACATAATCCCGGACGGTCAGTTTGGAATCGTACAGGTCGATGTACTTTCCGTACACTTCCTCGCCTTTGTCCAGCGCGTGAAGGATCACATAGTTGCCACGCTTCATCTGCACCAGATTGGTTGTGGCATAGGAATATCCGGTATACTGCACGGCGTATTGAGTCAGTGCCTGGATCAATGACGCGCCCGACAGACTGGAGGCGTAATAGGCCGAAGGCAGTCCGCAGAAAACGACGTGTCCTTTTCCGACCGATTGCTCAATGGCCACATTGTAGTCGCCCACTTTTGCCAGGACGTGTTCGCCGCCCGCAAAATGAAGCGCGAAATCGGTATAGATGTAATACAGGTTCTCGTCCGCCACCGGGTTGTCCGGCTCGAAGTCCGAAGTCCACTTAAGCGTCTGCATGGGAATGCCGTACAGTTCCCCGTAGCGGACCGTATCCTTCAATCCCAGGTCGTTGATCAGCTGCTGAAGAGGCGAGCCGTCCTTTGACCAGCACTCCGAGGCGGAATTCCAGTAGTCGTTGTGCCCCGTAGCGACGACCAGCGAACCGCCGGCCTTCACCCACTCCGCGATTGCCTCGTTGACCGAGGAATCGTCGGGCAGCATGTTGTCGTAGGATACAATCAGGACCGTCACATTGGACAGGTCGGCTTTGGACTTGATCTGGTCCATCGCCTTCATTTTCAGCGGAATCCCCTGATAAACCAGCGGCTGGCAGATTCCGTACACGCCGTTCGAGGAGTTGAGCGCCCATCCGTTACCCGGCGCGATCCAGGAAACCGAATCGCCCAGAAGATACGAGATGCCCGGCGTTCCGGCCAGAAGACTGGCGTCCTTGCCCGAAATGTCCTCGAGCATGGTGAACATGTTCATCTGGATGGTCTTGTATTCGGGTGCGGCCGAACCGAACGCGCGGTTGGACCAGGGCAGAATTTCAAACCGCTGCACTTCCGGAATCATCAGCTGGGCCGCCAGCGTCTGCCGGTACATGAACTTATGTTCCTCATAGGTATACCCATGGTCGGAAGCCGGATCGGCCAGCGCATAGAACAGCGGGCTGTCCGCCACCGAGTCGATGTAGGAAATGTAATCGGTATAGGCGTTGGCGTATTCGTCCACCATGGACTTCCCGGCATAGCGGAACGAGGAATGAATCGTATCCGACCAGGTCTGTCCGATGACGCCGTCCAGGACGCCCAGAGCCAGATAGTGATTCAGGCCCGCCGTGATATTCCATGCGTTGTAATTGACGTTGGAATGCGTCGCGATGACCAGTTTGATGTCCGGATACTTCTCACGCATCCGCTCGGAAACGTCGGTCAGAAGCCGCACAAACAGATAAGTCTTCAGACGCATGGCCTTGAAGGCCGCTTCCGAAGAGGAGGCCGGGTCGACCCAGTCTTCCCCATAGTAGAGTTTCCAGTCCCTCCTGAATGCTTCGGAATACCCGGACCGGTGCCACATTTCGGGCTCCTCCAGGGCGATCATATCGGGATGATAGGATTTCGCAATCCGATTGAGCATATTCCAGATGTATTCGGTCCAGCGGTCGGTCGGAACCATATAGTAGGATCCGCCCGTGGAATGCTCCAGATAATGGCCCGAAGCGTCCATCTGGATGTCCTCGTACCGCGTCTTGTCGCTTTCAAAATAGTCCTTGGAAGCGCGGTTGATGGGAATCATCATGTCAAGCGTAAACTTGCCGCTGTCGTTCCATGCCTTGAACTTCTGCGCCGTATCTCCGTACACCATGACCGAGTCGGCCGGCAATGCCAGCGAATCCATGTAACTGTCCGAGGACTGAAACGTCGTCGTTGTCCCTTCGATCGGAACAAAGGTATAATTCTGCTCATACAGCCCGCCCGTGTATTTCCAGGCAAAAGAGGCAATGTTGATGTCGTCAAACGAAATCTCCATGTTCTCATCCTTTGCGGGTTCGGTTTCCTTTTCGGTTTCGGTTTCCTCTCCCCCGTTCTGCGCAGAGCTCTCTGTCTCCGGACTGTTGTCTTTATCCTTGCAGGATGCCAGGGCCAGGGCCATAAAGAGCATCGCCAGCAGGAACGCCACCCATCTCTTTTTCATTTTGGTTCCTCCATGTAAAAAAGAAGTAAGAAAACCGGATATCCTCTTACTTCTTTTTTGTATTATTTGATTTTGAAAAAATCAGGCGTTCTCTTCCTGGGCGGGTGCCTCTTCAGCCTGCTCGGAAGCTTCTTCGGCTTCCTCTGCCTCGGCCGCACGCGCCTCTTCAATCAGGGCGCGAATGGAGAGAGAGACCTTCTTTTTGTCATAGTCGATGTCGATGATTTTCGCATCCACATTCTGTCCGATCTCAAGCACGTCGCTCGGCTTTTCGATCCGATGATCTGCGATCTGAGAGATATGAATCAAACCGTCCACGCCGTCGATGATCTGAGCGAAAGCACCGAAGTCCATCATGTTCACAATGGTAACAGATGCCACCGAGCCAACCGAATACTGGCTTGTGAAAATGTTCCAGGGCTTGTTCTCCTCGGTCTTGCAGCCAAGGGAAATGCGCTTCTTCTCACGATCGAAAGACTTGATGTAAACAGTCAGTTCATCGCCGACCGAAACGATATCCGACGGAACGCGGATTCTCTTCCAGGTCAGGTCGGTGATATGAACCAGTCCGTCAAAGCCGCCGATGTCAACGAACACGCCGTAATCCGTCATGCTCTTGACCTTACCGGTGCGAACCTGACCCACTTCGAGACCGCCCCAGAACGCGTCTTCGCGCTCGCGGCGTTCTTCACGCGCCTTTTCTCTTGCAACGGCACGGATGGAACCGACGGCCCGTTTGAACTTGCCGTTCTCCTTCACTTCGATGATCCGCAGCTCTTTCGTCTGGCCGACCAGTTCGGACAGAGAGCCGTTCTTCGGAACGCCGGACAAAGATTCCGGGACAAAAATGCGATTCGAATTCACGAGGACGATTAAACCACCCTTCACTGCTTCAATCACTTTTCCTGTCAACACTGCCTTTGTTTCCTTCGCTTCCGTCAAGGCATTCCAACTCTTGTTCGAGTCAACCGCCTTCTTGGACAGCTCCGCAATGCCGTCCACGTCTGAAACGCGGATGACTTTTGCGTCGATTTGATCTCCCGGCTTGAACATTTCGGTCAGCTTTACTGACGAATCGTCAGTAATCTGCTCGGCTTTGATAAAGCCCGTAACACTTGCGCTCAGGTCAAGCTGGATTTCCGAATCGGAAACGTATACAACAGTTCCCCTGACGATTTCTCCTGTCTTAATAATCTTGCAGGACGATTCAGATTCAAGCAGTTCATCGAAATTTTCATTGTTTGAAATTTCGCTCATTGTTTGGTAAACCTCCTCAATGTAGTCGTCGGGGGTTGATGCCCCGGCCACTATTCCCACTTTTTTTGTATAGGATTGAAACCGATAGTCCGACAGTTCACAAGCTTGACCTATCCGGATTGTCTGAGCACAGTTCTCCCTGCATATTTCGTACAATCTGGCGGTGTTGGAACTGTCCTTTCCGCCGATAACGATCATCAGGTCGTTCTGCGCAGACATGGTTTTTGCTTCTGTCTGTCTAACTTCGGTAACGTTGCATATTGTATCATTTATTTGTGATTTTGTAAAGAGTCCATCCAAAAAATTCGTGATTTTGTGCCATTGTGACAAATTGAAGGTCGTTTGTACCGCGAAAACAAAATTATTTTTGTCTGTTTTGTCCAATACGCCCGATTGGAAGTAGTCCATCAGTTTCTGCGCATCCTCAAAGACAAGCGTTTTAGCCCGTGTGCAGCTCACAATTCCCCGGATTTCCGGATGCTCGGGTTTGCCGAACAGGATCAGGATGTTTTTCTTTTCGTCGCAATCATGGGCAATCTTCCGGATTTTCTGTACAAACGGACAGGTGCAGTCCACGTAATCAAACCGGGGGTTGGCCGCCCGGATCCGGTCAAGACGTTCGAGTGTCTCCATCGGAACCCCGTGGGCACGCAGAAACAGGGTGACTCTCCGGCCCTCCCGGGCCCTGTCTGCCACCGACTCCATCTCCTGCTCGGTGATGGCCCGGACGCCCTTTTTTTCCAGTTCGGCCAGATATACCTCGTTGTGAATCAGCTGACCCAAAGTGTATATTTCATCGGACGGTCCTTTTTCGAGGAGCGCCTTCTTCAGCGCGTCGGTCGCCCGCTTGACTCCGAAGCAAAAGCCGGCATTTTCGGCTACGGTGATCTGCATTCTACCGCTCATCCGTCCCCTCCTCCGGCGCCATGGCCAGCATCTTGGAAAAGATGTATCCGCTCATCTGTTCGTACCGTCCCTTCCCGGCCCCGGGATCGGGCAGTTCCTCAAACGGAATCGGTTTGCCGATGTAGATATCCACCCGGCAGAACGGCCGGTACCGGAACCCCTTGACCCAGATAAGAACCGGAAGAACCGGCATGCGGGTCCACTCGGCCAGCATCCCGATGCCGCCGTAGACGGGCGTATCCTTTGGATGTACGCCGGGACAGCGCCTGCCCTGAGGGAAAACGCAAACCACTTTCCTTTTTTCCTGCATCAGTTCGACCGCCCGGCGCAACGCCTTGACGTCCGCTCCGCCCCGGCGGATGGGAAACGCGCCCATCCAGCGGAAGAACCAGCTCAGCGGCTTGATGCGGAACAGTTCCTCCTTGCCCATATAGTGGGGCAGCTGATGCCGGACGGCGGACGCCAGAAGCATCGGGTCCAGATTGGAATAGTGATTGACGCACATCAGGTAGGGACCGTCCTTTTTCTTCGGCTCGTTTTTCGCCCCGTGCACATGTACGCGGAAAAGCAGCCGGACCGGCCACTTGAAAATCGTATGAATGATACGGTACCCGACGTCCATGCATCAGTCTCCCAGTTCCGCAATTCTTTCTTTCGCCAGTTTCAGAATGGTTTGCAGCGTCTCCTCAAAGGTCAGTTCCGAATTGTCCACCACAACGGCATCCGGCGCCGCGACAGCCGGAGCGACCGCGCGGGTGCGGTCCTGCTCGTCCCGCTTCTCCATATCCTCCAGAACCTGAGCGTACGTAGTCTCAATGCCTTTTTGCGCCAGTTCGAGCACCCTGCGCTTGGCACGGGCTTCCCGGCTGGCCGTCAGAAAGACCTTCAGGTCGGCCTTGGGCAAGATGACGGTTCCGATGTCCCGGCCGTCCATAATGACCGAATTCTCGCGCGCAATCTGCCGCTGGGTCTCCAGAAGGAAGGTGCGCACGGCCGGAATGGCCGAGACCGTCGAGGCGTACATCGATATTTCCGGCTCGCGGATCCGGTTTCCGAGATCCGTTCCGTTGAGATAGACATGCTGGCTTCCCTCTTCAAACGCAACCCGGATGTGAATCTGACCCAGCAGCGCTTCCACGCCCCGTGCGTCCGAGGGGGACACGCCCCTGGAACGGACATAATACCCGATGGTGCGGTAAAGCGCACCCGTATCCACGTATACGATGCCCAGCCGCGCCGCAAGCGCCTTGGCCACCGTGCTTTTCCCGGCCCCGCTCGGGCCGTCTATCGCGATTTGAAACATCGTCTCATCCTCCTCATTGCGCAAGTGAACCGGACCGCGCCGCAAGCGCGGCGGACGTTCCCGCCAGATGCCCCGTGGAAAAGGCAATCTGCAGATTGAACCCGCCCGTATAGGCGTCCACATCCAATATTTCCCCCGCAAAATACAATCCCTTCACCCGTTTCGATTCCATGGTGGAAGGCGTAACTTGCCGCACGTCGATTCCTCCGCGCGTGATGACCGCCTCCTCCACGGGACGCGTGCCGTCTATCCGTACGCGGAAATCCTTGAGCGCCAGGCGCAGACGGCGGCGCTCCTCGGACGTGATTTCATGCACTTTTTTTCGCGGGTCCAGTCCGGCATAGTCCAGAAGGACCGGAATCATTTTGGAAGGCAGAAGGTCCGCCACTCCGTTTTCCAGGTCCCGATTGGCATAGGCGGAAAAATCTCGCAAAATGCGGGCATCCAGCGTTTTTTCGTCCAACGCAGGTTTCAGATCCAGGCAGGCGCAATACTGTCCCGGGCCGAAAGAGGCCGGCAAATGCGCCGAAGCCGAAAGGATTATGGGGCCCGAGAGTCCGAAATGGGTAAACAGCATCTCGCCGAAATCCTCATAGACCGTCTTCTGGTCCGCGTCCCGGATCTTCAATCCGACGTTCCGCAGGGAAAGCCCCTGCAGTTCCCGCACCCGGGAATCGGCCGAAACCAGCGGCACAAGAGACGGACAAAGGCCGGTCACCGTATGCCCGAGTTCACGGGCCAGCCGGTACCCGTCCCCGGTCGAACCGGTGCGCGGATAGGAAAGTCCTCCCGTCGCCAGGACAACGGTTCTCCCTTTGATTGCCCCCTGCGGGCCGTCGACCTCGAAGGTGCCGTCGTCCACCGGGCGGATGCCCGTCACGCGTTCCCGGGCAAAGGAAACGCCTGCCTTTCTGCAGGCGCTTTCCAGGGCCTGCCGGATATCCGACGCACGGTCCGATACAGGAAAGACACGGCGCCCCCGCTCGGTTTTCAGGGGAACGCCGCGTGATTCGAAAAACTCTTTGGTCTCTTCTATGAAAAAATGATTGAAGGCAGAAAAAAGGAACTTCGGGTTGCGCGGAATCTGGGTCAGAAAGGTCGCCCGGTCCGAATCGTTGGTCAGGTTGCATCGGCCCTTTCCGGTGATCAGGATCTTCCGTCCCGGCTGCTCGTTGCGCTCGAGCACCAGCACCGAAGCGCCGCACTGCCCCGCCGCGCAGGCCGCCATCATGCCGGCGGCTCCTCCGCCGACGACCAGGACGTCCCACAATCCGTTTGCGTCAGCTCTTCTGTTTGTCATACACTTCGTACGCATCCCAGATGGATTCAAGCTTGTGCAGCCGGGCGGTCACCTGGGTCTGCCTGCTTCTGGCAGCCGTGACGATGATGGCATTGATCATGCTCAGGGGCGCGACCAGGGAATCCACGAAAGAGGCCATATCGCTCCGGGCCAGCAGATAGTCGTCGGCCAGCTTGGCAATGGGGGAATCCGCGCTGTCAGTCAGGGAGATCACGGTCGAGCCGGCGTCCTTGGCGTATTGAACCGCCTTGATGACACGGGTGGAATACCGGGGGAAACTGATGGCAAACAGCACATCCCCTTTCCCGATGTCGAGCATCTGCTCGAACATCTCGCCCGAGGAGGACAGATCGATTGCGTGCACGTTTTCAAACACCATGTGCATATTGAACGCGAAGAAATTGGCGAGCATATAGGCAGACCGTGCGCCCACCACATACAGATGGTTGGCGTTGACCATGGTCTCCACAATCCGGTAAAAGGCCGCGCTGTCCGTGTTCTCCAGCGTCTGCCTGATCTTGTTCGCGTCGGCCATGAGCACTTTTTTCAGGGCATCGGATGAACCGATGCGGCTGTTGGTCACTTCCACACGCTGAACCGACGTCAGACGGTTGCGGATGATTTCCTGAAGGGCAAATTGAAATTCGGGATAACCGGCAAAACCGAGTTCATTGGCGAACCGGACCACGGTGGATTCCGAGACCTTCACCGCCTCGCTCAGTTTCTGCGCCGTCATATAGGCAGCCTTTTCATAATGTTCCAGAATGAAATCGGCAATCATTTTCTTGCCTTTGGAAAAACCGGCTCTTTCTTCCTCGATTCTCTTCAATAAATCTTCCATTTTAATCCCTCGCCACTTACCTTATATATAAAAAGAACAGGATTGACAGGGGCATTATAACACAATCTTTTGGTGTTGTCCAGTCCAAAGGCCAAACCCGCCGCACTTGGTTTTGCGGCTCTGTTTTTTGTTCTTGCAGACATGCGTTTTTCGGGCGTCCGGAGCAGTTCTCTGTCTGTAAGGATCACCCTGTATCTGTTTTCGTGTATGGATCCCGCTCTTTTTCTAAGATACGGGACTTGGCAAAAAAATCAAAAATCCTGTTTACAAACCCCAAAAAAGGTGTTATACTTGAAACAGCCAGAAGAAAAACGGCAGTTGCGTTCATAGACTCTGGAACCCGAACAATGAAAGAATAGGAGTGTATCCCTGTGCTGCCGTCAAACCATGTCCTGCTGGTTTGACTTTTTTTCTGCCTGTTTTGTACTTAATGGTCTTCGGACCGAAAGTAAAATTCAATACATACTCCGTGGAGGAAAAACGTATGAAAATGACGTACGGAACCGACGCCAAGATTTCCGACATGGGCGTTGGCCGGTTGCTCATCACTGCAGTCCAGCAGCTGCTTGCAATCATCACGGCCACACTCGTTGTTCCGCTTATCGTCGGACATGACATGTCTCCGGCAGCCGCTCTGTTCGGTGCGGGCGTCGGAACGCTTGTCTATCTGCTGTTCACGAAATTCAAAAGCCCGGTATTTCTTGGATCTTCTTTTGCATTCCTTGGTTCGATGGCCGCCGCTTTCGCGGGTGCTTCGACCATGGCACTCGGATATCTCGGACTGATCATCGGCGCCATCATGGCCGGCCTTGTCTATGTCGTCATCGCTCTGCTCGTCAAAGCCATCGGCGTAGCCTGGATCGACAAACTGATGCCGGCAGCCGTTATCGGGCCTACCGTCACCATCATCGGTCTTTCCCTGGCAGGAAACGCCGTCGGCGACCTGCAGTCGAGCGGAACCGGAACCGGCAACGTCCTGATCTGCATCCTGATCGGTCTGATTACCCTGTTCGTCACCATGATCTGCTCCACCTACGGCAAAAAGACCCTGCGTCTGATTCCGTTCGTCATCGGTATCGCCTGTGGCTACATCGTCGCTCTGATCTTCACCCTGATTGGAAAGGGAGCCGGCAACGAAGCTTTGCAGATTATCAATTTCCAGCCCTTCAAAGACCTTCTGACCGACGGTCACGTGGCCTTCTCCACTTTCATCAGCGTTCCGAAATTCACTTTCCTGACCGCGTTCGGCGCGTTCGGAGAGCTCAACGGTTCCTACCTCGTGTCCATTGCGGCAGCGTATGTTCCGGTCGCGTTCGTTGTCTTCGCGGAGCATCTGGCTGACCACAAGAACATCTCCTCCATCATTGAGAAAGATCTGACCAAGGATCCCGGTCTGACCCGCACCCTTCTGGGAGACGGCGTCGGTTCCATGGCCGGCGCATTCTTCGGCGGCTGCCCGAACACCACCTACGGTGAGTCCATCGGCTGCGTTGCCATTACCAAGAACGCCGCGGTTGTCACCATTTGCGCCACTTCTTTCTTGGCCATCCTGATTTCCTTCCTGAGCCCGTTTGTGGCTTTGGTCAACACCATTCCTTCCTGCGTCATGGGCGGCGTCTGCATGGCCCTGTACGGATTCATTGCCGTATCCGGTCTGAAGATGGTAAAGAAAGTCGACCTGGATAAGAACCGCAATCTGTTCACCGTTTCGGTCATCCTGATTGCCGGTGTCGGCGGTCTGGCCATTACGTTCGGAAAAGGAAAGCTTTCCATCACCTTCACCGAAATCGCCGTTGCCTTGATTCTCGGTATCCTGACCAACCTGGCATTGAAGAGATCCAGAGAGGAAGGCGAGAGTGCTGAGGTTCCCGAAGAAGAGGCGAAAGAAACAGCAGAAACAGTAGAAACAGTGGAAGAGGAAGAAAAGAAGGAATAATCCTTCCGTAGAGGTTTTCTTCCCTTTCAACCCGTAAAGAGGCAGGGCCCCGAAGTCAGACTTCGGGGCCCTGCTGTTTTATCCAAATGCCTCTTATCGGAATTCCTTTTTCAGGATCGAACAGATCCCGATGGTACGGAACGACCCTTTGATGTAGATACCGTCCCGCTTCCAACCTTCAAAATGCATGCCCAGTTTTTCCGCCACCCGCAAGGACGCGTCGTTGCCCTACATGATGTGGGCTTCAATCCGGTTCAGCCCCAGCACTTCGAACCCGAACCGGAGCACCTCCGCCCCGGCCTCGGCCGCCAGTCCGTGTCCCCGGTAATCCGGGTTGAGAACGTATCCGATTTCGGCCGAGCGGTTGGACAGATCGATGGAAGTGAACCCGCAGGTGCCGATCATTTTCCCGTCGTCCCGGTTGATCAGGGCCCAGTCATAAAAAGATCCCACCGCGTACCTCTGGCCGATATAGCGCAGGTATTCCTTCGTATATTCCACCGAGCGATGCGGAAACCAAAGCAGATATTTGGTCACGTCGCTGCGCCGGGAATAATCGAACATATCAAAAGCGTCCGACACCTGCAGTGCGCGCAAAGTCAGACGCGGAGTCGAAAGCACCGGTATTTTCCGAAAAATCTGATACAGTTCCTCTTTGGTCATCCCTCGGCTTACACCTTGCCTTTCCTTGTTAAGCCCGCCGAACAGGGGCCGTCATCCTGGTTTTTATTATACAGAAAGAGGCGCAGATTGTCAAGGAATACCGGACTTCCGGCCGGGGTCATAAGGCCCCGTCAGGCGGCTGCAAGGCGTGGGACAGAATGACGCCTCTCCCCCCCTGTTTTTTCATTGACAAACCCCGCCGGCATGAAGTATAATCAAGGAAGAAAACAGACATCCGGAGAGAGGAGGAAGAAAAAATGCAAAACGGATTGTACGGATATCTTCTTCCCGTATTGCCCGGCAAAGGAAAAGGATCCCTGTTCCTTCATCTGCGTCTCCGCTTCCGGTACGGTCTTTCCCCTTATGTTCTCTCCTCCTTCATCCCCCCTGCGGACCGGCTCTTCATCGAAAAGCAGAAACTCTTCCGCCTTCCCAAGCAGCCGTCCGAAGACGCGCAGGTCCTTTTGCTGGGGACTCTGCACCGCATTGCCCTGGAAAACCGGTCCAGCCTTTTGTGCCTGATCCCGGTCGATGAAAAAATGAAGGAATTTGCGGCGGATAACCGCCATCTGCTTGAGGAGCATTATGTGCTGGTGCTTCCCGAAGAAAACGAGTCGCCCTTCAAAGCCCTGAAGCGTTATCTGAAAACACATTTCCCGGAGGTTCGATGATGTCCGCCGTTTCCCTGAACCGGCTTTTGCTTTCGGCCGGCCTTCCGGCCCTTCCCGGGTACGCCGGAGCGGAAGTAAAAGAAATCTGCATAAACTCACGACAGGCCGGGCCGGACATGCTGTTTGTGTGTCTGCCCGGCTTTCGGGCAGACGGCCATGATTTCGCGCCCGAAGCCTATGAGCGCGGTTGCCGGGCCTTCCTGACCGAGCGGGTACTTTCCCTTCCCTCCGACGCTTTGCAATGCCGCGTCGAAAACACGCGCGCCGCACTTTCCGCCCTCTCCGACGCCTTTTACGGACATCCGTCAAAGAACCTGTGCGTCGTGGGCATAACGGGGACAAAAGGAAAAACATCCACTGCCTATCTTCTCTATTCCCTGCTTCGGGCGGCAGGCGTGAAGGCCGGATTCTGCGGGACGACGGGCTGCGAATGGGAGGGCGTCCATCTGGACAATCCCAACACCACCCCCGAAAGTCTTCTGCTCCAATCCCGCCTTGCCGAGATGCGAAAAGACGGGATTACACACGTCGTCATGGAAGTTTCCTCCCAGGCGCTGGTCACTCACCGGGTGGATCACGTACACTTTGGTCTTTCCGTCTTTACCAATCTTTACCCGGACCACATCGGTCCCGGAGAACACGCGGATATGGAAGAATACTTTCTGGCCAAGGCCGGGCTCTTCTCCCACTTTTCGGACGGGCCGCAGCTTTTCAACCTGGACGATCCGCACACACCCCGCCTGCTCGGGATGGCAAAAGGGACACCCTTCACCTTCTCCCTGGACGGCGAAGCGGATTTTTCCATCTCCTCGGTCACAGCCGTTCCCGGCACGTTCTCCTCGGACTTTGTCTTTATGGAAAAAGGACAGGCTCATCCTTTGAAGACCGGCCTTCCGGGCCGCTTCAACCTGTACAACACCGGCCTTGCGCTTTCTTCGCTCTGTCTGCTCGGCTTTTTCCCCGATGCCATAGCGCCGGTTCTGCCTACCCTGTCCGTACCGGGCCGGTTTCAGGTTCTGAACCCCGCGGGACATTGCCGCATCATCATCGATTATGCGCACAACGGGCAAAGTCTGAAAGAAGTGCTTTCGCTTTTGCGCCCTATGGTCCGCGGCAGACTGATCTGCCTGTTCGGGTCGGTGGGAGAACGCACCCGGGAACGGCGGGCCGAAATGGGCCGTGTCGCCGCGCAGTATGCGGACGTCCTGATGCTGACTTCGGACAATCCGGGCAAAGAGGACCCGGAAAGCATCCTCGACGAGATTGAGAAAGCCGTCCGGTCCACCGGCACCTCCGCGCAGATCTATCGCGAAGCGGACCGGGCGGAAGCCATCCGATGGGCCATCCGCCTGGCAAAGCCGAACGACGTGCTCCTTCTGGCCGGTAAGGGCCATGAAACCTATCAGCTCATCGGGGACAGAAAGATTCCCTTCTGCGAGAAAGACATTGCGCTCGACGCGTGTGAAGCCGAAGCGGAGCTGCCGTATGATCCCTCAGATAAGAGGTAACCTGTACCGAACCCGTCCGGACGTACCGGTTCGGTATGGCGGAAGAAAAACAAAGAACCGAACGTCAGCTCAATGCTCCGGTCCGGTTCTTTGTTTTTCTTTGCCATCTGTCTTTCCGCTGCCGCGGGCATCGGCTGGCTCTTCCGGATACCCTCCTGAACAAACGGAATGGCATAATCCAGAGATCATGCCATTCCGAAATAGATCTTATTATCTGTTATCTGTTATCTGTTATCGTTTATCTTCTGCCCCAGGTGTTAATCTCGTCATTGTCCAGAACGTCCCGCGGCTTGGCCGGCTTGACCGGGCGGACCGTAGGCTCAATCTCGGGCTGCTTGCGCATGGATTCGGGCGGACGGCTCGTACGGGGCGGCATCCGGTTCTCTTCCTGCTTAGGCGGAGCGGGCTCCACTTTCATGGAAGCATCATCCACCGGCTTATCAAAACCGGTTGCGATAATCGTAATCTTGATCTGATCATCCAGATCGTCGTCGTACGTAATACCCCAGATGATGTTCGCATCCGGATTGGCTTCCTTTGCCACCACTTCCGAAGCGATTTCCACTTCGTCCAGACTGGTGTTCGGATTGACCGTGATGTTCATCAGGACGCCGCGTGCACCGGTGATGGTGGATTCCATCAGCGGGCTGGTGATGGCCTGCTTTGCGGCCTCTTCGGCCTTGTCCTTGCCGGTGCCGTATCCGACACCCATATGGGCATATCCTGCGTTCTTCATAACGCTGGTTACGTCCGCAAAGTCCACGTTGATGAAACCGGGGTTGACAATCAGGTCGGAGATGGATTGAACGCCGCGGCGAAGAGCGTCATCCGCAATATCAAACGCGTTGCAAATGGTAATCTTGGTGCTCGACGTCAGGTGAAGCATTTCGTTCGGAATCACAACCAGCGAGTCCACATATTGGCTCAGTTCCCGGATGCCTTCCTCGGCCTGCTGCATTCTTCTCTTCCCTTCGAAGTTGAAAGGCTTGGTCACAATGCCGACCGTCAAGATATCCATGTCGTGCGCGGCACGGGCCACAATCGGAGCAGCGCCGGTTCCGGTGCCGCCGCCCATTCCGGCGGTTACAAACACCATGTCGGTTCCTTTGAGCAATGCCTTGATGGCCTCGATGGACTCATCGGCCGCCCGTGCACCGATCTGAGGATTGGCACCCGCACCGAATCCGCGGGTAATCTTTTCTCCGATGGCGAGTTTGGTGGTTGCCTCGGAACGGTCCAGTGCCTGAAGGTCTGTGTTGATAGCCACGAATTCCACACCGGGAATATTCTCTTTAATCATTCTTCCGACCGCATTGCTGCCGCCGCCTCCAACGCCAATCGCCTTTATGCAAACACCGGTCGGACGACTATCATCATGCTCAAAAATCATCTTTTGCTCCTCCAGTCTCAAAATACACCGCCGCTTTCCGTCCCGGTTTTCGGTGTCAGGCCACCGCCCCGTCGCGAAAAAGCGCAAGAATCCGAATCATATCTATATCATAATATAGAAACAGGTTTTTGTCAAGAGGGTTTTTCGCATTTTTTCTTCAAAACCCTGTCATTTTGTGGTGATTTTCCCTGATATGCACAACAAAATGTGTTTTTCTTCTTTCTCTACCCCGCCATGAAGGAAGCCAAAAGGGAGCGGGTCCTGTCATGGCGTCCCGCTCCCTTTTCTGCTTTGTATCTGGCCTTTGCTTACGGATTGATCGTGCTCACAGCGGCTGTATTCTCCCTGACGGTTGCCCCGTCCGGATTGCTGATGTTGCACAAAGCGGAAGAATAGCGGGAGAAGACTCCGTCTTCCATCATTTTGTAAGCGACCTGCAATTTGGTATCCAGGTTGCCGGCACTTCCGAAATACAGCACATGCGAGCCGCACTGAATGCTCAGGTTGAACTTCTCGGACACATCCGCACCGCTGATTTCGCTTCCGATATCGGACTTCAGCATGGTCTGCAGAAAGGTCACGGCATAGGACAGATCCCGGCCATCTTTCGCGCTCAGTTTTTTGCCGACCTCGGGTTCTTCCACTCCGGGAATGGACAACTTCATAAAGTTCTGCGCGTCGATGTATTCCTTGTCGTCCGTCACTTCCAGCACGCGCAATTCGTCCGAGAGAACCACATAGGACCCGTTGTTCGCCTGCGCGACGAAAATGTTGACTTCCTCGTTGACTTTGATGTTGACTCCGTTGGGGTAGTCGCAAACCACTTCCACCGAACGGACGTACGGGCAGGATTCCAGGATTCTCTTCTCGGCCTTGGCGGGATCGAAGGTAATCAGATCGGATTTGTTGGACAGTTTGGCCGCGTCCAGAATGGCCTGAGCCTCATAGCGGTCCAGCCCCTTCACCACCAGGTCGTCTGCCTGATACGCGGATACAAATACCATCAGAAAGCACAACATCATGGACAGAATGACAGCCAGGACGATGGCGACACGGACTTTATTCATTTTACGGCGGATTTTAGAGACCACTTCTCCAAACAAGGCCTGATTCGGTTTGAATTCTTCCATTTTCAATTCCCCTCTTAACATGCCGCCTAAGCCGATGCTTCATCGCGCGAACCAAGTAATTGCGCGATCTCTGCTTCAATCCTGTGGTTCGCGTCAGGCAGCGCGAACTGTTTAATTAATTGTCCCATCCGGTCTGCCCGGTTCTTATCCCCCAGAATCTCGCAGACCTGCGGCACGAAGGCGGAACCTTTCAGGTTTTCTTCCTTCGGCTCGAATATCATGCCGGCCGCGCCCGCCCTGAAGAGCACTTCGGCGTTCGCATATTGGTGATTGTTGGCCACGTAGGGCGACGGAACCAGGATGCACGCTTTTCCCAACAGCGCCAGCTCTGATATGGTCATAGCCCCGGCCCGGCAGATGATGAGATCCGCCGCCGCCATATATTCCGGCATATTGTAAATGAATTTCTCAATGCGAATGCGTTCCAGACCCTCAAGGCCGGCTTTGGCAGCCTGCTCTGTCATGGTCTCGTACAATCCGGGACGGTTGCCCGCCGCGTGTACATGAATCAGATTCTCCTCATTCCGGTCGTATTCGCTCATCAGCTCCAGCATGGCTGCGTTGAAATGTTCCGCGCCGCCGGAGCCCCCGACCGACAGGATCAGTTTTTTCTCCGAACCGATTCCGAGCGTCCTGCGCACGTTCTCGTAATCCAGAAGCCGGAAGCCGGAACGAGTCGGGTTTCCCACCCGGACGATGCGTCGGGCCCGCGGCAGATACGCGGCGGTCTGTTCGAAATTGGTAAAAATGCAATTCACGCTGCCCTGCAGTTTTTTCACGGCTTTTCCCGGAGCCGCGTTGGATTCGTGCAAAGCCGTCGGGATTCCCAATTCCGAGGCGGCTTTGACCGAGGGCCAGCAGGCGTAACCTCCCGTTCCGATGACCAGGTCCGGTTTCAGTTCCCGGATCAGTTCCTTCGCCTTATGCAACGCAGTCAGGGCCAGAATGCCGATCCGGAGATTGACAGGAGACAGTTTCGGTTTTCTGAGGCCTTCCACGTGAAGCAGGTGAAGTTCATACCCTTCCTTGGGCACGATGATTTTTTCCTGCCCGTCCGTTGCTCCGACGAAAACCAATTCGGCGTCGGGATACGCTTCGGCAATGGTCTGCGCAATCGCGATGCCGGGATAAATGTGTCCGCCGGTACCGCCGCAGCTCATCAGCACTTTCATGCGGGGCCTCCTTTCTGAAAAAGTAAAACAGTCGGTCAGACGCCGGGCGCCTGTACGGTTTCGGGCTCTTCCTCCTCCTTTTCCTCTACCCGCCGGTAGCGGGAGATGGAGAGCAGGATGCCCGCCTCAAAAATCTGCATGATCAGGGCGGTTCCTCCCGAACTGAAGAACGGAAGCGAAATACCCGTATTCGGAATCAGATTGGTTACCACGGCCACGTTGAGCAAAACCTGAACCGCCACCTTGATGGAAAGACCGTAGGCCACCATCGATGTGAACCGGTCGGGTGCGTGCCGGGCGATGACAAAGCCTCTCCATACCAGCGCCGCAAACAGCAGCAGCACCGCTGCGGCTCCAAAGAAGCCGAGTTCTTCGCAGATGATCGTAAAAATAAAGTCGTTCTGGGGCTGGGATACGTACCCGAACTTGAGCTGGCTTGCGCCGAGCCCTGTGCCTCTCAGTCCTCCGGACGAGATGGCGTACAGCCCCTGGAGCGATTGCCAGGCCTTTCCCAGCGGATCCGCCTGGTCCAGATGAATCCAGGTATCCACGCGCACCTGCGCATACTCCGAAACGCTCAGGACCAGAATCGCACCGGCAGCCAGAAGCAAAGCCGCTCCCAGTATCCAGCGCCAGTCGCTGCCGCCCAGCAGCATGACGACCACGCCGATGATTCCGATGATAATCAGGCCGGACAGATGCTTTTCCAGCACAATCAGACCCAGGATGACGCCGAGCAGGATTCCCGGCATCAGAACTCCGTAACGGAAGCGGGTTTTCCAGTTGTTGCCTTTGGCAATTTTGCCCGCGTAATGACTCATATACAGCGACAGCACCAGAACCACGGCCGTTTTGGCCAGTTCGGAGGGCTGTATGGTGACAATCCCCAGATTCAGCCAGCGCTTCGCGCCGCCGAAACTCTGCCCGATGACCAGAACGGCCATAAGAAGCAGGACAGTCACGACAAACAGGATGACGGTAAACAGTTTCCAGAACCAGGGCTGTGCATAAAAAACAAACGGAAAAGTCAGAATCAATCCGGCAACCAGATAAATCAGGTGGCTGCGGAGAAAATAAGTAGACGCGGGCCCGTGTCTCTGAATGGAATAGATGGAACTGGAGCTGTAGACCATCACAAGCCCGAAGGCCAGAAGGGCCAGAACCAGCAGCAGATACGGATAATCTACGCTCCCGCACTCAAGCGAACCGCTCTGACGCGATTCGGGATTGTACACTTTCAGCCAGGCGATGATACGGGGCGTCTTTTTTTCTTTTTTCTGCTTCTCCGTATCCATCCCCGTACCGTTCCTTTATCCGATTCCGAAATATGCGGCAAGCCCCAGCAAAAAGGTTCCCAGGGCGAACACCAGCACCACCGTCTCTTCCGACCAGCCGATTTCCTGCAGCAGGTGATGAACCGGCGCCTTTTTGAACAGACGTTTTCCCTCATATGTTCCGTCCGGCAACTGCTTTTTGGTCAGTTTGTAAACCGCCACCTGCAGCACCGACGTTCCCATATCCAGCCAGAAAAGAAGGCCGAGCATCAAGAATTCAATCAGGAAGCCGCTCAAAACGGCTGCGCCGCCCAGTACGGCGCCGATAAACAGCGAACCCGTATCCCCCATGAACACCTTGGCGGGATGCCAGTTGTAGGCGAGGAATCCCGTAAGGCCGGCTCCAAGAGCCAGTCCGGAGCATTCCAGGCCCAGCTGTCCGGCCTTCTGTCCCACAAAGAACAGAAAGGCCATGCACACAAGCCCCATCACAGAGGCCAGTCCGTCGATTCCGTCGGTCAGGTTTACCGCGTTGACAAACCCGACAATCAGAATCACGGAGATCACATAATACCAGAACCCGAGGTCGACGACGCCGGAAGTGAACGGAACATGCATCACGGTCTGGATGCTGCCCGTCAGAGCCAGGAAGGCGACCGTCAGGGTTGAGGCTGCGAATTGGAGCAAAAGTTTCGGGATGACTTTCAATCCCTCGTTGTGGATTTCGGTTTCCCCCCTTGCTATTGCTGCTTTTCGCTTTTGTATTTTCAGGACATCATCCCACAGACCAATTCCCGCATTGGCCAAAGACAGGAAAAGAATTCCCGCAAGGGACGTGACCGTCTGAACGGGGGCATCCGTTTTCAGAACCGTCAGCGTCACAAGGAGGACGGCGACCAATGTCGGAATGGCGAAGAACAAGCCGCCCATCGTCGGCGTACCGGCTTTCGCTTTGTGTTCTTCCAGATAGCCGCTGATCGGCTGATCGCATTTGAATTTATACAAGGCAGGGAGAAGTTTCTTTCCGAGCCAGAGTGTGAAAAGGAGAACAAATCCAAACACAATGAGCCGCAGCGGAACTCTTTCAATCAACTGATCCATGAATATTCTGTCCTATAGTGATTTTCCACATACTTAACGATTTCTTCGGCGTTCACGCCCCGGCTGGCCTTGAACAGGACCACGTCGTTGCGCGTCAGCCCCTGTACGACGGCCCGTCCGGTCGCCTCGTTGTCCTTCACGTCCGGATTGACGTGAATGTGAGACCGGTCGAATCCCGCTTCCATCGCGCCCCGCGCGATTTCCGCGCCAAGCGACCCGATGGTGTACAGTTCGTCCACTTTTTTGCACAGGTAACGGCCTACCTCGCGATGCAGAACCGGAGCCATATCTCCCAGCTCGTACATGTCGCCCAGAACCGCGACCTTTCTTCCGGCGGAACGGGTGTTCCGCAGAATGTTCAGTATATCCACCGCGCCTTTCATGGATTCCGGACTTGCGTTGTAGCAGTCCTCCATGATCAGCAGGTCCGCAAAGGAATGCACGTCCTGCCGCAGCGGAGCCTTGGCCCGGTTTTTCAGTCCTTCGCGTATTTTGTTTTCCTTTACGCCCAGAAGGTCTCCGACCGCAAAGGCATTCATCATCGCCCAGACACCCGCGTCTCCCAGCACGTCCACCGTCAGATCGCGGACGATTCCGTGAGGCGTATACAGGTCCATCGTGGTCCGGTCCGCTTCGTAGCGCAGGTTGACCGCGCGGTAATCCAGGTTGTTGCCCCGGATCCCGACCCGCATGACCTGCAGGTCGGAATTCCGATAGGCGGAAAGCAATGGCTCATCGCCGTTGAGTAACAGAGTGCCCCCCGACATCCCGTGCACAATCTCCAGCTTTGCCTTGCATATGTTTTCCCTTGAGCCCAGAAGGCCCACGTGGGAACTTCCGATGTTGGTGATGACAGCCACATCCGGATGAACCATGTCGGACATCTCCTCGATTTCCCCGAGCGCGTTCATGCCCATTTCCAGAACCGCGGCCTGCGTCAGATCCCGCATGGCCAGCAGATCCATCGGCATACCGATGTTGCTGTTGTGATTTTCCTGCGTCTTCTCGGTCGCATAACTCTTTTCGAGCACCGCGCAGATGCAGTCCTTGGTGGTCGTCTTGCCGACGCTTCCCGTGACGGCGACCGTTTTTCTCTTTTTCGAGGCGTGGACGAAGGAGGCCAGGATTCCGAGCGCCTTGACTGTGTTCGGAACCACGACGGCACTGCCCTCAAAGTCCTGCGGAAGTCTTTCGCAAAGGACCGATGAGCATCCGTTTTCCATGGCCTTCCGGATGAAGGCATGCCCGTCTGCGCGTTCCCCGCGTATCGCCAGGAACATCGCGTCCTTGAACACACTCCGCGAGTCCGTGGACAGGCCGGTCAGCGGCTGATTCGGACCGACGAGGACACCCCCGCACAGTTCCGCCACTGCTGCCAGATTCAATTGACTGGTTCCGACCGTGACATTCATTTTTTGCCCCATCCCTACAGACAGCCGCGCCGAAATTGCCCCCCGGCATTCCCATGCACGTCCCTTCGCTGTCTGTTCCTTGATTTTTTTAATCGCTGATTTTTTAATCACTTTGTTCGCTGTACCGGAATGTAAGCGTCACAACGTCGCCCCTCGCAAGCATTGTGCCGTATACCGGACTCTGCGAAACCACTATGGCTTCCGTTCCCGTCAGGTAGTTGCTCGACCCCTCGATTCTGACGTTCAGCCCCATGTTGTGCATCATATTGTATGCGGCGCTGGCCGTCATACCCGTCAGGCTCGGAACCATGATATTCTTCGTCGGCTCAGATGTTTCCGTGTAAAGCACGATCGTCTTGTCCAGGGATTCGATTTCCGAACCTCCGACCGGCAATTGCGCCTTGACCACTTCACCCTCTCCGATGATTTCGATCTTGTAATTGTATTTCTCACACAGCGAAACCGCCTGGTTGACGCTCCAATACGTCACCGACGGAACCTTGACGGACATCTTGTCCAGCTCGGCCTCTGTGTATTCCGCTTTCACACCCAGATAAGGAAGAATGTCCTTGAAGGTGTTGGCAATGTACGGAGCCGCGGCGTAACTTCCGTACAGGACGCCCTTGGTAGGTTCGTCCACGATCAGGATCATGGCGTATTGCGGGTCGTCCGCCGGCGCGTACGCAACCGTGGAACAGACGTAATAGCCGGGATTGTCCCTTTTCTCGGATGTCCCTGTTTTGGCGGCCACCCGGTACCCGGCCACGTAGGTGTTCTTGCCTCCTCCGTTGCCGGCCACGCCCTGACGCAAAATCTCCGAAATGGTGGAGCAGACGTCCTCGCTGAGAAGCTGCCTGCGCACGCCCGCGTCCGCGTCAAACGCGTATACCGTATTGCCTTCCTTGTTCGTTATGCTCTCCACCACGTGCGGTGTGACCAGTTTTCCCCCGTTGGCCACGGCCGAGATGGCGGTGATCTGCTGAATGGCGGTTGTATTGAAGTTCTGCCCGAACGAGGCGGTCGCAAGATAGATGTCCGATCCCTTGAACGTATCCTCGCTCCAGAACCAGCTTTCGCTGAACTGCTCGCCCGGCAAGTCAATGCCGGTCTTGTCACGGTACCCGAAAGCCTGGAAGTACTCGTAAAATTTATCCACTCCGATCTTGAGCCCGATGGTCATCAGGGCCGGGTTGCACGAAACCTGGATCGCTTCGCCGAAGGTCAGGTGCCCCTGTCCGTTCACTTCTGCACAGTGAATGGTGGAGCCGTTGACGTTCAGGTATCCCTTGCAATAGAATTCGGAGTTCAGGTCGAACAGTTTTTCCTCGAGCGATACCGCCGAGGTGATGACCTTGAAGGTCGAACCGGGGATATATCCCTCGGTGATGGCCTTGTTGGACCACATCAGAAGCTGAAGCTCGCCTTTTTTCTGTATGTATTCTTCGGATCCTTCCTCAAGACCGGATTCGGCCAGAAGCTGTTCGTACTGCCCGGTCAGGTCCCGCGGATGGTTCAGATCAAAATAAGGGTAAACAGCCAGAGCCAGGATGCCGCCCGTGTTCACGTCCATGACGATGGCACAGCCCCGGTTCTGTCCGCCGGATTCGAGGTAGGCCTTTTCCAGTTCCCGCTCCACCACGTTCTGCACGTAGGTGTTCAGGGTGGTATGCAGGTCGTATCCGTCCTCGGCCTCCACGTACACTTCGTACGCGTATGGCATCTCGTTGCTCTTGGCGTCGTAGGCGCTCACGTAACGTCCCGCGGTTCCGGTCAGCATCTGGTTGTATTGGTATTCCAGCCCGTACAACCCGGAGCCGGTCGCCCCGGACGTGAACCCGATGACGTGACTGGCAAGCGAACCGTACGGATAGTACCGTGTGGCCTGGGCTTCCAGATAGATCATCTGCTCCAGTCCGTACTCGGCGATGAACCCCTTGATTTCCAGCGCTTTGTCCTCGCTGACGTTGCGGGCGATCGTCCGGTCCAGAGCCCGCGTGTAAGTCAGATTCTCCCGGATGAATTCCGGATCCACTTCCAGCAGTTCCGAAAGTTTATCGGTGATCAGGGCGGGATAATCCATGTCCGCGCTTTCCTCTCCGTCCTGCAGGGAGGTCTGCGCCGTGTAGATATTGGCCGGGGCGATGAAGACCCGGTAGGTAACGATGTTCGTCGCCAGGGTCTGCCCGTTTGAGTCCTTGATGTCCCCGCGGAGCGGAGTCGCCTCCACTTTGCCGACCATTTCCCGGACGGCCCGCATGGAATAATCCTTTTCCCTTACGGTCTGCAGATAGAAGATGCGGCCGATGACGACGATCAGCAGGGCCAGAAGGACCGTGCCGATGACGGCTGCCCGGATTGCGCTGCTTCTATTCTCTTCGGTCTTTCGCATCCGGCTCACCGTCCCATCGTTTCCTTACTTGAACACATCCACCAGAGCCGAAAGTCCGCTCTGTTCGTCCGTGTCTTTGTAATTCTCTATTCCTTCCTCGCCGTAAAGCGATACGTAATGCTGTGTGATGTAAGCGTCCGAAACCATACCCAGCTCGTTGCGCGCGATCTTCTCAAACCGGAGCAGATCGTTCTTGACCTTGAGCTTGTTCTCCAGCATCTCCCGTTCGTAGGCGAGGCGCTCGATTTCGTTGCGCTGCTTTTCCACCAGGCTCTTGGTCTGCGCGACCAGCACCGAACTTCCCACGACCAGCAAAAGGGTCAGCGTCAGAATCAGAACGGCGACAAAATACCGGGTTGGAAACGCTTTCGCTCCGACCGCCCGGACTTCGGTGTCCTCGGCGGGAAACCAGCTGCGGGCAAAATCGAAATACCGTTGCCGGAGCGTCTTTTTTTCTTTTTTCGCTTTTTGCGGGGCCTTCGGTTCGTCCTGCGTCCCGTCGCGTTCTTCTTCGTTCTGCATATTTTTTCTTTCCGCCTTACGGTCCGGCTTTTTCAAACACCCTCAGCTTTGCGCTGCGCGATCTGGGATTCCGTTCCAGTTCGTCCTCATCGGGCAGAACCGGTTTTTTCGTCACGACCCGGCCCTGCGGTTTTCTTCCGCAGACGCATACGGGAAGCCGGGGCGGGCAGATGCAGCCCTGCGCCAGAGACGAAAAGGTTTCCTTGACGATCCGGTCCTCCAGGCTGTGGAAGGTGATGATGCACAGCCTGCCTCCCGGGCTGAGCCTTTCGGCCGCCTGCCGGATGGTCGGTTCGATGACGTCGAGTTCGCCGTTGACTTCAATCCGGATGGCCTGGAAGGTCCTTTTGGCCGGATGATGACCGCCGGTTCTCGACGAAACCGGAATGGCGCCCTTGATCAGCTCGACGAGCTCGCCCGTCGTACGTATGGGCGCGACCGCACGCGCGTGAATAATAGAAGACGCAATGCGTCCGGCAAAGCGTTCTTCCCCATAGTCATATAGAATTTGTCTGAGTTTGTCCTCGCTGTATCCGTTCACCACGTCAAAGGCGGAAATGGGGCTGTCCTGGGACATCCGCATGTCCAGCGGCGCGTCGGCCATATAGGAAAAACCTCTTTCGGGGGTGTCCAGCTGATACGAGGATACACCCAGGTCCAGAAGCATTCCGTCGATCCGGTCGACCCCCAGTTCATCCAGAACCTGCCCAAACTGCGAAAAATTGCTCTTGCGCAGAATGACACGGGCGCCGAAAGGAGCAAGACGCGCTCCCGCCGCGGCAATCGCTGCGTCATCCCGGTCCAGGCAGATCAGGCGCCCGGTCGTAAGACGTCGGGCAATCTGCTCGGAATGACCGCCTCCGCCGACCGTACCGTCGACAAAGGTGCCTACCCCCGATCCAAGATTGAGATACGAAAGACAGGCATCCAGCAAAACCGGCACATGCGAGAAATGAATCATTTCTTGCTTCACCATAACTGTTTATCAGAATCCGAATTCCTCGAGCGTATCCTTGAGCGAATCGAAATCCTCGGCGCCCATATAGGCGTCGTACTCTTCGGCGCCCCAGAGTTCGGCATAATTGACGAAACCCACGAAGACGATGTCCTTCTTGATGTTGACAAGACCGAGAAGAGAGGACGGAATCAGAATACGCCCCTGCGTGTCGGCCGAAAGCTCGCAGGCCGAGCTGTTCAGCTTACGGAGCGCAGCATCCGCTACGCGCGCAGGCATTTTGGAAATCTCCGCAACACGCTCTCTCCACTGCTCGGGTGTGTACACGCGAAGGCAGTGCTGACGGATGTCACGGACCAGTACCAAGTCGGATCCGAGTTCTTCACGCAGTTTGGCCGGTACGCTGACACGGTTTTTCGAGTCGAGTGCATATCGATACGAGCCGATGAACATGGGAAACCTCCTTGGAATCATTCTTTGTGGGAGAAAAGGGGAAGCAGCTGCAAGGGACGTTCAATGCCCACATTGCTCCACATGCAGACCACTTTGAACCACTTTTTCCCACCGAGACCTATTATAAAGACAAAATCCTCCCCTGGCAAGCCAATCCTGAAAAAAAAGAAAAATTGAAACGAAAAATTTTTACACAAGGCGTTCAGGCAAAAGAAAAAGTAAAAGGCCAAAACAAGATTTACATTAATTTCCATTTTTTATAGAAACTGGGATTTCTAAAGTAAAAGTGGTATGACACAAATGTCATACTATTTTCTGGAATCGTTTTAAATCAATGAATAAAACTATCTAATAGTGCAAGTTAAAGAGACTTCCGGCTTCGACTCCATGTCAAGGCGGACCTTGAACCTGACGCGACACGGGCCGAACCATGTCATACCAATCTCCGGAAACGCCGGGAAGAAAGGCGAAAGCTGAAAGAGGAAAAGTAAAAGAAACGGATGCACGTACCCGGAAAAGATCGGTGCCTGCCGATAGAACGGGGGTTACATATTCCGCAAGTCCCGGAAGACAAAAAGCCTGAGCTGCAATCCTTCAGGTCTCGGCAGACCCAGGACAAAACATCCGTATCAACCCAAGGAGTCCCGGACCTGAAAGATACCCGGGGCTCAATTTTTTCTTCCTTATATTATAGAACACCCCATCAGATCAACACGTACGCAGTTCCCGCAAGGTCGTTCAGAGCCATGGGAGCATCCGATAGGACAGACGCATAGCCTCGCTTCTTTCTTCCTATTTATAGAATCATCCTCTTTTGCAAAGTCTGTCCGCCGGGGCATGCGGGCAGACAGACGGCTGAACTCCACAGAAGAAGCATGAAGTTAATATATAATTTATTTGTTATATGTTGAATTCGTATGACAAGTGAGGCATGACCTGATTTGCCTTCCCGAACCCGTCTGTTCTCTTCAAAGCCGGTTCATTTTCTCCTCTGCTTCATATGTTATTCTTTAAAATGAATGTTATAATATGGATTTCATTGACTGTGTCAACAGGCTCCATTTTCTCTTGCTTTGCCCTGTTCTTTGTGCTATAATATCTTATCTATATCTTGAGTGAGAAGTAATATGGAAACGAATTATCAGGTTTTTGTCCTTTCCAACACCCACTGGGACCGTGAATGGTACATGTCCCACGAGCGTTATCTGGTCCGTCTGACCTCTTTGTGCGACCGGCTTCTGGCGCTGATGGAAAAGGAACCCGGCTACATTTTCCTCTTTGACGGCCAGTGCGCCGCCCTGACGGATTATCTCGACGTTCGCCCGGAGCAAACCGGGCGGGTGCGCAGGCTGGTCCGTGAAGGCAGACTGCTCGTCGGTCCCTGGTTCACCCAGCCGCTTGAAACCATTGCCTCGGGCGAGGCCCTGATCCGCAATCTGTCCCTGGGCCGCAGAATAGCCAAAGACCTGGGCGGTGTCATGCCGGTCAGCTATATGATCGACGAATTCGGGCATGCGGCCCAGACGCCGCAATTGCTCAACGGATTCGGCATCCGGGACGCCATCGCCTGGCGCGGCATTCCCAAACACACTAGGAACGTATTCAACTGGTACGCGCCGGACGGCTCGGCCGTCTTTATGTTCTATTCCAACGCCGGGTACGGCGAAGCCACCAATCTTCCGCAAAGCGTCGAGGACTTTACCGAAACCATAGACGGCGCCGAAATACAGAGACGCGGACTGAAATCCCGCATCGAAGCCTTGCGCCGCCTGCGGGAGCCCAACGCCGCAAAGCCGATCGTCATGTGGCTCAACGGCATTGACCATTCCTTCGCTCAGCCGGATCTGTTGCAGGTGCTCGAAAAAGCACGCGAACTGGATCCGTCGCTGTGCATCCATCAGGCGACTCCCATGGAATTCACGCAGGCCATGCGGGACGCCTTTGCCAAAGACGGTGAAACGCCCGCGGATTCGGTTACGGGCGAGCTGATGTACGCCAAGGAAGACATACTGGAATCCACGCATTCCAACCACGTCCGCCAGAAAATGCGCCATTATCAGGTGGAGCATCTTCTGAGCGACTACGCCGAACCGGCCGACGTGCTGGGCTGCCTGACCGGAGGCGAAGACATGGGATACAGTCTGCGCCGCGCCTGGCGGTACGTATTGGAAAACCATGCGCACGACTCGTTGGGATGCACTTCGGTGGACGAGGTGTACGAACAGGTCATGGCGCGCTATACCTGCGCCCACGACGTGGCGGATCAGGCGGCCGAGGCCAACCTGCGTCACTTCATGCGGGCCGGCGGCAAAGACAGCGCCCTGTACGTTTACAATTTCTCCTCCTATCCGCAATGCGGCGTAAGAAAGATGTGCTTCATTCTTCCCGAAGGAATGGATCCCGGCGCCTCCATGCGTTTGATTTCGCCCGACGGGACTGAAGTCCGTCACACCGTGCTGAGTACAAAGCCGGTGCGCGACGTGCGGTACAACCCCGCCTTCGGCCACCCGACCCACACCGCCGCCCGGCAGATTGAGGCCCTGGTGCTGCTCCCCGAAGTCCCGCCAATTGGCTGGCTGAAGCTGAAACTGGAAAAAGGAGAGCCGGACATCAAAAAACGCAACCGCGTTCCGTTCTGCCTTGAACGCAGCCCTCTGACGCTCGAAAACGAATATCTTACGGTCTGCGCCGCGCCCGACGGGACACTGGATGTGACCGACCGTCAGACCGGGAGGACCTACCCCGGACAGCTTCTCTTCGAAGACGAGGGCGAGGCCGGCGACAGCTACGTCCACATCCCGCCCCGCTCCAACCGGAAGATCTATTCCTCGGGCTGCCCGCACACCGTCGCGATTCTCTGGGACAATCCGATGGGCTCATGCATGGAAATCCGGCACGAGATGGAGATTCCGGCCGACCTGAAAGCGGACGGCTCCGCCCGCACCGAGGAGTGCGTCCGAATGAACGTCGTGACCCGCGTGACGCTGCTTGCGCAGGATCCCGTTCTTCATTTCTCGGTCTCGGTGGACAACCGGGCCCGGCAGCATCGGCTGCGCGTCCTGTTTCCGACAGGTCTGAACACCGCTGAAGAGTCCTTCGGACTGCAGCCCTTTGACCTGACCCGCCGGAAGATTCACGAAGAATCAGACGACGAAGTACGGGAGCAGCCTTATGCCACCCACCCCATGCAGGGCCTTTGCGGCACGTACGACGGGGAGAACGGCGCAGCGGTCTGCGCACCCGGACTTTACGAATACGAATGCACCGACGACGACAGCCGGAGCCTTGCCGTAACGCTGCTCCGGGCCAACAACATCTTCGGGTATTCCTCCTCCTTTGCCCGCTCTCCTCTGTACTCTCTTGAGGCATCCCAGGTCCCGGGCCGGGTGGATTTCTCCCTGGATCTGCTGTTTTTCCGGGGCAACCCCGAAGAACAGTTCCCCCGTCTGGCTCCCCTTTTGCGTCCCTTGCGCGTTCTGCCCGCCCGTGCGCCCGAAGACTCGGTCATGCCCGACTATTCGGAACCCGAAGCAAAGATTCCGGGCATCGGAAGCATCCTGCACGTCGACTCGCCCCGTCTGGTTCTTACCGCATGCAAGCGGTCCGACCTTCATCCGGGCGCGCTGACCGTCCGCGTGTACAACTGCAGTCCCGAGGCACAGAGCGGAAAGCTGCATTTCACCTTCCCCGGCCTTGTGTTGCAAAAAGCCTGCGCCACGGAAGCCGACGAAGAAAAGACGAAGAAACTGGACGTCCGGGACGGAGTCGTGTCCCTGCGTCTGCGCGGATACGAAATCCGAACGCTTCTGTTATACACGGGAAAGGAACCCGAACATGAACAACAAACAAACTGAGGACAAAAAATCCCGGACTTTCCCGGTTGTCCTTTCTTTCCTTCTGATCTGCCTGTGCGTCCTGCTCTCCGCTTGCGGAGCGTCCGGCGGACGCCACGTCGGCACGGTCGAAGAGGTGCCCCTGACGCCCGATACGTCCACCGTGATGGACTTCCGGTTTGAGGACCACCTGGGCGCGGCCGGCCAACTTCTGGAAGAACTCAAGACGGCTCCCGAGGAGGACTTCACCGTCGAGCCCGTGACCCTGGACGGCACGGACGGGGTGAGCATCCTTTCATACAACGGAACGGATTCGCACGTGCGGATTCCGGACCGGATCGGCGGGTTTGCGGTTCTCTCCATCGGCCCCGAAGCCTTCAGCGACAACGTCTCCCTGGAAGGGCTCGCCATCCCCTCGGGTGTGAAATCCGTATCACCGGGTTGCCTGCAGGGCGCGAACCGTCTGGTTCTTCTTTCCATGCCGACCCTCCCGGACCAGCATCTGGGCGCGCTGTTCGGAGCCGCGACCTGGCGCAACAACCGCATGTATATCCCCTCCTCCCTGCTCTATCTCTGCCTGAGCGGCGGGGAGAGCATCTCCGAATACCAATACGCGGAATGCATTCATCTCAAAGCCGTCCTTCTTCCCGATACCCTTGAGGCGATGGAGGCTTGTGCGTTTTACGGATGCACGGATCTGGAGGAAATCCGGTTTCCCGAGCGGATGGAACGCATCGGGGAACGCGCCTTCCTGGACTGCCGCGGGTTGCACGACCTCATCCTGCCCGACCTGCAAAGCGCAGGACAGGGGATTCTGGAAGGATGCATGTCGGTCCGTTCGCTTTCCCTGCCCTTCTTAGGCAAGGAAAACGGGGACGGAGAAACGGCCTTCCTGGCCTTTACGTTCGGTTCGGACGACGTCACCTGGACCCGCTACATCCCCGAGTCGCTGGAAGAACTCACCCTGCGGGGCGGCACGTGCCTGTTCCCGATGGCCTTCTACCGGTGTACAAGCCTGCGCACGCTGCATCTGCCCCCCTCCCTGGAAGAGATCGGGGACCGGGCCCTGGCAGGCTGCGAGATGCTTCGGTCCCTGGACGTGCCGGATAGCGTCTCCCGCATCGGAGCGGAAGCCTGCAAGAACTGTCTGCGGCTGACGCAGGTGAATCTGCCGCAGGGACTGTCCGAACTCGGCATCCAATGCTTTATGGAGTGCATATCCCTGAGTGAAATAACGCTGCCGGATTCCCTGACGTCCATACCGAACGGCTGTTTTGCCGACTGCTCCGCCCTGCGAGAAGTCCATGCCGGAGCCGGGATTGAAACAGGCGCGGAAGCTTTTGCGCACACGCCCCTGTCCGAGCCCGATGAAACCTGAATACCATACGAAAGCGGGTGTAACCCATGCCGATTAAAATACCGAATTCCCTCCCGGCCACCGCGACCTTGCGAAACGAAAACATATTCGTCATGACCGAAGAGCGCGCCGTCTCCCAGGACATCCGTCCTTTGCATATTCTGATGCTCAATCTGATGCCGATGAAAATCGCGACCGAAACCCAGATTGCCCGTCTGATCGGCAACACGCCTCTTCAGGTCGAGCTGACCCTGATCCAGACCGCCAGCCATCAGGCCTCCCACACGTCCGAGGAGCATATGCTGACCTTCTACCGCCATTTTGACGACGTGAAGGATTCCTTCTTCGACGGGATGATCATCACGGGCGCTCCCGTGGAGCATCTGCCCTATGAACAAGTGGAATACTGGGAGGAACTGTGCGAAATCATGGAATGGAGCAAGACCCACGTCACCTCCACCTTCCACATCTGCTGGGGTGCTCAGGCCGGGCTGTACTACCACTTCGGCATTCCGAAGCACACTCTTCCGGAGAAAAAATTCGGAATCTATCCTCATTACATCAGCCACAAGAACGCCATCCTGTTCCGCGGTTTCGACGACACGTTCATGGTGCCCGTATCCCGGCACACCGAAGTCCGGAAAGAGGACGTCCTGGCCTGCAGCCGGCTCAAACTTCTGGCCGAATCCGACGAAGCGGGCGTATACGCCTGCATGACCCAGAACGGGCGGCAGATTTTCATCATGAACCACCCGGAGTATGACGCGGATACCCTCAAAAACGAGTATCTGAGAGACAAGGCAGCCGGGCTCCCGATCCAGGTTCCGTACAACTATTTCCCGGACGACGACCCGAACAAGGAACCTCTTGTCAGCTGGCGTTCCCATGCCAATCTTCTCTACTCGAACTGGCTCAATTACATCGTTTACCAGACAACTCCTTACGACATCCGGATGCTGCCCCACACCGGTCCGTCCAGCATCGGAACCTGAGCGAGAACCGGGGAACCGTTCTTTCCGGAAAACTTGCCCGAAGCACACAATCCGGTTGACATTACGCAAAAAGAATCCCAATCGAGCAGGAGGGGGTGATTGGCCCCCGTCCTCTCACCGCACCGTACGTACCGTTCGGTATACGGCGCGTTCAACAATCAACAGAGTGTCTAGACTCGTAACCTTCCAGGATAAAATAACAAGCGGTCCTCAAACATCATACAGATGCACGAGGACCGCACTTTTCTTTTTCAATTCATTTTAACTTTGGGGCTTGACAAATCTGTTAAATCCCAAACAGAAGAATCAAATCCATGATTTGTAGGCAATGATTCGCATCCAAGGCAGTTTGTCTCGGTGTAAATTGCATAACTTGGAAGATCGTATAGTGGTGTTGCTTTTGATGTTTCTCCGGTTGATGCATCAACCTGTTT
>JAFTBN010000062.1 GCA_017455185.1 Clostridia bacterium | reverse complement strand
TATCCGTGGATCTGCTGCAGACCTTTTGCCGTTCCGACTTCAATGTTGTCGATGAAACCGCTCTCAAAAAGTTCATACGCCTTTTGCTTGCTCTTTTCGTCAAGCGATGTCTCCATGTTTTTCATCCAGCGAGCAAAAACTTCGGATTTTTTGCTCGGTATCAGTGCGATGACCGTATTCAGACCGGACTCGTCCACAACGTCGGTGTTGTAAGACTTGCCGTCCCGCGCTTTCAATTTCAGTTGTTTGCAATTTGCAAACAACTCACTGTTCCTTCTTTTTACCGTCGCCCAATACACCCGCGGATTTTTGCTTTTCGTCAGCGCTTCAACAATATCCGCAGCACAAAACCACCATTTGGAACTCTCTTCGTCCCAAACGGCCCGCACCGGTACTTCTTCAAAAAAACGTATATAGGTTTTTATCATAGCGTCCTCGTGAACTAGTCAAGTCCTAAAAGTGGTGTAAAATTGGAAGCAGTATTCTGAAATGCGTTACTACAGTGGAAACGCGACCGCCTCTTCATACAGTTTTTTCAGAATCGCAATAAATACCGACATCGTTCTTCTTTTGTCATCCCTGTGTGTACACAAAACGCAGGAAAAGCTTTCCTCGCAGTCAAACGGAATCCAGGCGAACTGACCGCTGTGGTCGTTCAGAAACCCGGGAGCGAGGCATATGCCTCGTCCCGCCGCAACGTTCGTGAGCGTCGTGTCGTGATCGGGACTGTTGAAATAATCGATTTTTCCGGTCGAAACAAGTCGGTGCTGAACGTTTCTCAGCGCCTGAGGAGAGCCGCCGCCGACCATCAGCGTCCTGCCGTAAAGATCGCCTTCGGTTATGAGATTCTTTTTTGCAAGTGCGTCTTCGCGTCTTGCGATCAGATAGATCCTGCTTTCAAACAGCTCGTGTACGGCGATCCCCGGAATCTGCTTTGTCTGCTCCTTCAGTGCGAAAAGAATGTCTGTTTCGTTTTTCAGAAAACCGTCCATTCCGTTTTCATATTCAAATTTCGGTACAATCTGAACATCAGGGAATTCTCTTTCAAACAGACGCATAGCTTCGGGCAGAAAATACAGAGCCTGTCTTACCATCATATTGATTGAGATGCTGTCTTTGTGTTTCGCGCTGAAATTCTGTCCCTGTTCTATCGCCCGCTTCAGATCCTCGCGCATTCCTGAGAGAAACGATACGAACTGAGCGCCGGCAGGTGTGAGCATAGCCCCCTTTCCGCTCCGCTCAAAGATCGTAAAGCCTACTTCCTCTTCAAGAAGCCTGATCTGATAGGAAAACGTAGGCTGGCTGATGAACTGATTTTCCGCAGCGCGGCTGAAATTCAACGTCCGCGCCAGTTCTATGCAGTAATCGATCTGTTTTGTGGTCATTGCCATCTCCGTGCTATTTAATTTCTCTATCAATTATAGCATATTTGTATTGGACTTATCAATAGGTCTGTGGCATAATATTGTCGTAAACAAAACCGGAGGTTTATATTATGTCAAAAACACTGATTGCATTCTTTTCCAGAGCGGATGAAAACTACTTTGCAGGCGCGATGCGCTACGTCAAGATTGGCAACACCGAGGTCGTCTGCAACCTTATGAAAGAGATGATCGACGCCGACGTCTTCAAAATCGAAATGAAAAATCCCTATTCGCCTGTCTATATGACCTGCATCGAGGAGGCGAAAAAGGACCTGCGCGACAAAGCGAGACCGGAGCTCGTTTCGTATCCTGAAAGCATCGACGGATATGATACTATCATCCTCGCCTATCCGAACTACTGGGGCACGATCCCGATGGCGGTCGCCACCTTCCTCGAAAAATACGACTTCACTGGAAAAACGATCCTGCCGCTCTGCACCAACGAAGGCAGCGGAATGGGAGGCAGCGAACGTACGATAAAGCAGTGCGCGCCCGGCGCGGACGTAAAAAATGGTCTGCCGGTCACAGGAAGCAACGCCGCGAATTCCGGCTCCGCCGTAAAACGCTGGCTTTCAGCCAACGGTCTTGCGTGAGGTGCGTATGGAGTACGAAAAAGGATATGTCTATAAATGATGGACGAAGGCGGCCCGACCGATAACCGCGAGCCGTATTTCAAAGAAGCGGTCGATGAGATGATGCGTTCGCGCGTCCTTTGCGCGAAAGCGATCGCGGCAATGCCCGACGATCCCTCCTACGTCAGATTTCTGGAGGAATTGTTCTGCAGAAAGCTCGAAGGCGTGCGTATTCTGACTCCGTTCCTCTGCGATTTCGGAAACCGCGTCAAATTCGGCAAGTGCGAATGTCGTTGTAGTGATTCAAAAGGATAACAATCGTACTACATACAAGATTATCTCGGTATATCCGGATAGAAAGGATAAAACATGAAAGAGTTAGATACTGTTAAATTACTTGATGATTTTGAAGGCATCAAAGCTGGCACGATTGGTGTAATCGTTTGCGAATATGATGGAACAGCATTTGAGGTTGAGTTCTTTGATCTTGAAGGAAATACAATAGACGTAGTAACTACACCTTCTAAACTGTTGGAGGTCGAGAAATCATATACTGAGGACTAAAACAATAAAAAGAGACAATCAACAAACGATTTTACCCTGTAATTATGACCTCGACATTTCTGCCGAGGTCACTTTTTTTACTTTTTTGCCACTGCTCTTATCGCGTTAACTGCCCTCGTGGAGTTGTGTACCGCGCTGGAAAAGTGCACTTTAATGCTCGTATCGAGCCCGAACTGACGGGCAATATTCGGCACTTCGTTTACCGCGAGCATAACGCCTAGACCGAGCAGCATGTTGCCTTTCCATGTCAAAAGACCGAGATACAGAAGCGTCATCTGAAGGAAAGCAATCACGCAAATCGCGATTACCTGTCTGCACCATGAAATGAAGCCTTCCGTATTTCCTTTCGGAATGCTGAACTTATACAGAGAGCCTACGGCTATCTGAGTGAGCAGCATTCCTCCGCGCTTGATATTTACAAAGAAATCTTTATAACGCAGTAGCAAGAGTTAGAATTATTTGTCCCGAAGACCTTGTGTCTGAGATGGCCGGGTGTTTTGTGAACAATTTGAAAGCCTCTCTAAAATACTTGATTTTCGCCAGAGAGTATAGTATAATTATGCCCGGAGGTGAAAATATGATAAAGACTGTCTCCATACTTCACGATGAATTAAAGAATTACTCAAACATAAAGTCCAAGATACAAAGCCTTTGCAGCAGAGGCGATCTGTATCCGCTGGTCAGAAACAGAGGGCTGTATGAAACCGACGGATCGCTTCCCGGATACTGTCTCGCGCTCGTAATAAACGGACCGTCGTACCTCTCCTTCGAGTTTGCGCTGTCCCGCCACGGACTGATACCCGAAGCCGTATACGCTTTTACGTCGGCAACGTTCGAAACAGGAAAGAAAAAGACTTATACTAACCATTTCGGAACCTTCACCTACAGGGACGTGCCGGCGGACGTCTTTCCGCTGGAAGTGGAAGCTTACACCGAAAAGGGATACAGATACCTGCTGGCCTCCCCCGAAAAAGCGATCTGCGACAAGCTGTACGAGCTGCCGCCGTGCAGAAACAAAGCAGAGCTGTCCACAATGCTGTTTGACAATCTTCGCATTGATGAAGACGCTTTTGACGGGCTGAATTCGGATAAGCTGTTCGAACTCGCCGGACATTACCGCTGCGCCAATCACAGAATTCTCAGATCACTTATCAGAAAGGACGTTTCCGATGAATAACATACTTGCCTCAATGCTGTCGAGATACGAGCTCCGTTCCGATTATGACAGAAAGAACGCAATGAAGGAGATCATTCAGGAGATCGTATTGTGCAGCCTGTCACGCACGGACTTCTTTAAGCACGCCGCGTTTTACGGTGGAACCGCTCTTCGGATATTCTACGGACTGGATCGTTTCTCCGAAGACCTGGATTTCTCACTTGCGGAACCGGATTCTGCTTTCGATCTGTCGTCATACCTTCCTGCGCTTGAGAACGAAGTACGGTCATACGGTCTGAATCTCAAGGCGGAGGTAAAGACGAAAACAAAGGACTCTTTTGTTCAGTCAGCATTTGTAAAAGGGAATACGCGCGAGCAGTTGTTGTACTTCTATCCGGAAGACAGTGTTGCGTCTCTTGTTCCGGGAAATGAAACGGTGAAGATAAAGTTTGAGGTAGATACCAATCCCCCTCCGTTTGCCGGTTACGAGAAGCAATACAGGCTTCTCCCGATACCGTATGAAGTCCGGTTGTACGACGCTCCTTCTTTATTTGCCGGAAAGATTCACGCGGTTCTGTGCCGCGGATGGAAGAACAGGATCAAAGGACGCGATCTTTACGATTTTGTCTTCTATGTCAGTCGTAATATTTCCGTAAAACTCGCGCACCTTAACGCAAGACTTGCCGACTCTGGTTTTATTTCGGACGGCAGTTTTATGACAATAGACAATATAAAGGAAGCACTGTGCGAGCGTTTTGCTTCGATCGATTACCCGAATGCAAAACAGGACGTTCTCCCGTTCATAAAAAACCCTGCTTCACTGGATGTCTGGTCCGCAGACTTCTTCGAAAAAATCACTCAGAATATAACAGCGGTTCAGTAGATTCTGTCATCCCTCCCCGACGTTTCGCCGGGGAGGGTTCCTTTTTTCGTTGACAAAGCGGATAAAACGGGGTATAATAGCGGTGATAAGAAAGGGGGGTTAATTCATGCCTGACCGAATTATAATACAGAAGATAGCGAAATTAACCGAAAAAATCGGTAAACTCCCTAAGGGCTATATCTCCAAAAAGACTGTAAACGGCAACGTTTATTTCTATCATCAATGGTCGGAAGGCGGCGTAAAGAAAAGCAAGTATCTCCGCAATGAGGATATTGCCGGACTCACCGAACAGATCGAACTCAGAAAAAAGCTGCAAAAAGAACTGGCTGAAATCAAGGCGGGAAACATTTCCGCACCCGAAACTCAGAACGGTTTTTTGAAGTGTACCCTAATGCATAAATGCACGCCTGTAGTTGATCTCAACCTCGATAACGAAACCGGTTTTATCCAAAAAATCGGTGATGTTTTTGCGCCCGAGCATCTGCCTGTCGGCGTCGGTTTGAAAAAGGGCGTCGTCGACCGTGCAGCACTGAACGCATGGTGGACGGACAGATCCATACCCGCCAGCCGCTCCGGTGTGCGCGAGGCAATGGAAACGCTTCAAATCACCGACACTAAAATACTGTTGATTCGCTGCTTCGGTCTCTCTCTTTCCGATCAGTATTGGATTCGTCCTGAAAACTCCGAACTTACCTGGGAAAAGATCAACTTTTTTAAAAACGAGTTTTCCGATGATATCGGCGACGTGCTTTTCGGTGCAGACAAAAAACCTGATCCCCTGAATTTCTCGTCCCCAGATAACACTTCCGACGGAAATCTGAAAAAACGGTGGAAGATCATCGATGACAAGCGTTGCCTCGTCAAAGGCGGCTCCAACCCTTACCGCCAGCAGCCGCTGAATGAAGTGATCGCTTCGGAGATCATGCGACGACTGAATATTCCTCACGTGCCATACACCGTGACATGGAATAAGGGCGCTCCGTACAGCGTTTGCGAAGATTTTGTCAGTGAAGATACCGAACTTGTCCAGGCGTGGCGGATCATCCAGACCAAGAAGCAGCCGAACAGCAAGTCGATGTATCAGCATTTTGTTGACTGCGCGGACGCACTCGGGATTCCCGGTGTCAGAGACTTTTTAGATCGTATGATCGTAATTGACTATATTATTGCGAACGAAGATAGACACCTCAATAACTTCGGCGCTATCCGAAACGCCGAAACGCTTGAATGGCTCGGCATGGCGCCGATTTACGATAGCGGTTCCTCCCTCGGCTACGACAAGAGCATCCCTATGATGCGGGACGGGTCGGAGATCGTCTGCAAGCCGTTCAAAAAGCACCACGAGGAGCAGTTGAAACTTGTTTCATCTTTTGACTGGATCGACTTCTCCGCGCTTTCCGGCGTCGGCGAAATGATTACGGATATTCTTTCCGATGAAAACGCAAAGGATTATATGGAAGAAAACCGAATTCGCGTTATTGCAGAGCTGACTGAGCGCCGAATCAAGAACCTGCAAACTCTTGCCAACTCAAAGACGCATAAAATCGACTGTAGCTTATTACATCCTGATATTGAATTATAACACCAACAGGCTACAAATCAAAGCGTTTGGAGCAAGCCAAATCGAAGAAGCAAACGAGATTTACAATTCTATTTGAAGCAACAAGAGCAGAAACAAAAATGTGCGTTTGACGACAAAATCCCTCTGCCGGTGACCCGGCAGAGGAATTTTGTTCAAATATACAGCGCTACTTTTACGTCCTTCCACTTATGCACTCTATGCTTGGCGGAGTCAGCGTACAGATAAGTCTGTGCGTCGGCTTTGTGAACGTAAACTCAGCGAATTTGAAGGGCATGCTTCTTATTTCCTGCCGTCCTTTATATATAGCAGCCTGCCGTGCTCATTTGTTATCAATTCGGATTCTCAGTCTCGCGGGAGCGTTCTCCCATGCCTTTTTCAGGTTTATGTCCGTAAGTACAAAGCCTTGCTCCGGCCGGTCAAAAGAGCCGGGAAGGCATATATGTTATTATTCCGAAAATGCGGGTTAACGAACTCACTTTTGATTTTTTTATAAAAATGAGTGTGATAACTTGACTTTTCGGGTAACTGATGGTTCGTTCAGACAATCAGAAATGGGTGGTCAATTATCCGACGACACTGAAGTACATTGAGGAACTTACCAATGCCCTTTGTATAGGGGAATGATTGGAATTTCTTTAATTGAATGAATTGCCCGACTCTGGAATACTCCCAAAGTCGGGCAATCTGTTCGTATGTATTCTCGGGTAAGGGAAGCGCGTCAGATCAGTATGTCGAATCGGATGTCTTTCCATTGCCCGGTCTTGAAGTGATGCACGTTGTCCGCCGTTTTGACGAACTCGCGGGCGTACGCTTCATCGACGATCAGTTGAGGATTTTTAAGGGTTTGGAGATCTTATTTCCCCTGCTCCTTAATAGCTGCCTGCGCTGCAGCCAAACGTGCAATCGGCACACGGAACGGGCTACAGGAAACATAATCAAGTCCGATTTCATGGCAGAATTCAACCGAAGTAGGATCACCGCCATGCTCACCGCAAATACCGCAATGAAGCGTAGGACGGGATGTGCGGCCTAAAGAAACAGCCATCTTCATCAATTTGCCAACGCCAACCTGGTCGAGTTTTGCGAACGGATCATTTTCGAAAATCTTTGCGTCATAATAAGCGCCAAGGAACTTGCCGGCATCATCGCGGCTAAAGCCATAGGTCATCTGAGTCAGGTCGTTGGTGCCGAAGCAGAAGAACTCCGCCTCTTTTGCGATGTCATCAGCCGTAAGAGCCGCTCTCGGAATTTCAATCATGGTACCGACTTCATATTTGAGATCGGACTTCGCAGCCGCGATTTCCTCATCAGCCGTCTCAACCACAACATCCTTTACAAATTTAAACTCTTTCACTTCCCCAGTCAGCGGAATCATAATCTCGGGGACCAGGTTCCAATCCGGATGCTTTGCCTTGACCTTGATGGCAGCGCGAATGACAGCCTTGGTTTGCATCTTCGCGATTTCGGGATAAGTTACAGCCAGACGGCATCCGCGATGACCCATCATCGGGTTGGTCTCATGCAGTCCCTGAATCACAGCCTTGACCGCTTCCACCGACATGCCAAGGTTCTTGGCCAGCAATTTGATTTCTTCCTCTTCCGAAGGAACGAATTCATGCAGAGGCGGATCCAGGAAACGGATGGTAACAGGATTGCCTTCCATTGCCTCGTACAGAGCTTCGAAGTCACCCTGCTGATAAGGCATAATCTTATCCAGAGCCTTTTCTCTTGCTTCCGGAGTAGAAGCGCAAATCATCTCCCGGAATGCCGCGATACGGTCTGCTTCGAAGAACATATGCTCAGTACGGCAGAGGCCGATGCCTTCTGCGCCAAGTTCACGAGCCTTCTTGGCATCGCGAGGAGTATCGGCATTGGTTCTGACCTTCAGCTTTCTGTATTTGTCTGCCCAGGACATAATCCGGCCGAAATCACCGCCAATGGAAGCATCCACGGTTGGGATAATGCCGTCATAGATGTTACCGGTGGAACCATCGATGGAGATGTAATCTCCTTCATGATAGTCCTTGCCAGCCAGAGTGAACTTCTTGTTTTCTTCATCCATCACGATATCGCCGCAGCCGGAAACGCAGCAGGTACCCATGCCACGGGCCACAACTGCCGCGTGGGAGGTCATACCGCCGCGAACCGTCAGAATACCCTGAGCGGCTTTCATACCGGTGATGTCTTCCGGAGAGGTTTCCAGACGAACCAGGACAACCTTCTTGCCGGCTTTCTTCCATGCTTCAGCATCAGCTGCATTGAACACGATCTGTCCGCATGCAGCGCCGGGAGATGCTCCGAGTCCCTTGCCGACCGGATTGCTTGCCTTGAGTGCTTTCGCGTCAAACTGGGGATGCAGCAGCGTATCCAGGTTGCGGGGATCAATCATCAGCACAGCTTCCTCTTCGGAACGCATACCTTCATCCACGAGGTCGCATGCAATCTTCAGAGCAGCCTGGGCGGTTCTCTTACCGTTGCGGCACTGCAGCATGTACAGTTTGCCATTTTCAACGGTGAATTCCATATCCTGCATGTCGCGATAATGCTTTTCAAGCACGTCGCAAACCTTAATGAACTGATCGTAAGCTTCGGGGAACTTCTCAGCCATCTGGGAAATCGGCATAGGCGTACGTACGCCGGCCACAACGTCTTCGCCCTGCGCGTTGGTCAGGAATTCACCCATCAGTTTCTTTTCGCCGGTAGCGGGGTCGCGGGTGAACGCAACGCCTGTACCCGAATTGTCGTTCAGGTTACCGAATACCATCGGCATCACGTTGACAGCGGTACCCCAGCTGTACGGGATGTCATTGTCGCGGCGATATACGTTCGCACGCGGGTTGTCCCAGCTGCGGAACACGGCGCGAATGGCTTCGTTGAGCTGAACCTTCGGGTCGGAGGGGAAGTCCACGCCCAGCTGCTTCTTATATTCAGCCTTGAACTGCTCAGCCAGTTTCTTCAGATCGGCAGCGGTCAGTTCCACGTCGTACTTAACGCCCTTCTCTTCCTTCATTTTGTCGATCAGCGCCTCGAAATACTTCTTGCCGACCTCCATTACAACGTCGGAGAACATCTGGATGAATCTTCTATAGGAGTCGTAAACGAATCTCTCAAATTTAGGATCCGGATTGCCCTTGATCATAGCGGCAACAACGTCGTCGTTCAAACCGAGGTTCAGAATGGTATCCATCATACCGGGCATGGAAGCGCGGGCGCCAGAACGAACGGAAACGAGAAGCGGATTCTTCATATCGCCGAACTTTTTGCCATTGATTTTTTCCATGATTTCAACGTTCTTCATGATCTCCGCCATGATTTCATCGTTGATCTTTCTTCCATCCTCGTAATACTGGGTGCAAGCCTCAGTCGAGATGGTAAAGCCCTGCGGAACCGGTAAACCGATATTGGTCATTTCTGCCAGGTTCGCACCTTTGCCGCCCAGAAGTTCACGCATATTCGCGTTGCCTTCCGAAAACAAGTAACAATACTTGTGGGACATAGAGTAGTACCTCCAAATAAAAATATATTATTTTTTCGATTTTCGGTTGCTCTTATCTGCCTTTATTGACAACCGGGCACAAAGCAACATTGTAATTATAGCATGGTCGGCCGGAGTTTTCAAGTTTTTTTGCAAAAAAAGCCCTCTTCGGACAACGGAAATATCTATTTATTATTTATAGAAACGCCCCGTCAGGCCGGCAGGAAACCCCAGCTGAACGGGTTTCCTGTTTGCCAGTCCGTTCTTGCACCCGCCTATTGAAAAGCGGAGTGCAAAATGGTAAAATAGATAAGCAAACCTGAATTACGGAGGAACTGCCACGACCATGGATACCATTAAAATAGGCCCTTTCCGCTTGCACAAGCCTAGGCCCGACGCACTGGTCGCTTCCTTTGCCGCCGCCTTCGTTTGCGCGGCGTTATTTGCGTTGCTGAAATCGGACAATTTCCTGGATCTTTCCCAAACGGTTCAAAACCTGCCCGTCGGTGCTTTTATAGCCGTCTTTCTGATTGCCCTGCTGGTTTTTTCAGCCGCCTATCTTTTGACCGGATGGCTGGAAATTCCCGCGATTTCCCTTTCGGTCGTTTCGGTCTTTTTTGCGGCGGTTCTTGCCGCCAAAAACGAAGCGAACGCCTTCTTCTGTGCCGGTCTTGCCCTGATTATCCTGATTGTTTTCAAATGGACCTCCCGGGACGACCGGCTGATGCTCGACCGGGCTGAAAACCGTCTCAAATCCTGGAAAATCGTCTGGATTGCCGGAGCCTGTCTGTTTGTTCTGTATACCGTCCTGATAGCCTGGCACACCTCCCTCAAATACTCCACCTTTTCAAATTTTACCTTCGATTTCGGTATTTTTGCCCAGATGTTTGAGCGGATGCGGCTGACCGGATTGCCTATGACCACCGTGGAGCGCAGTACCGAGCTGACACACTTCGCGGTTCACTTCAGCCCTATCTATTATCTTTTTCTGCCGGGCTACCTGCTTTTCCACACTCCCCATTATCTGTTCTGGATACAGGCTGCCGCAACCGGAGCCGGACTGTTTGCCGTCATTCTGATTTGCAAAAAGCTGGAACAGTCTCCTCTCTTTACGCTGATTGCCTCGGTGCTGTACGTCTTCTACCCGTCCATCGGAAACGGATGCTTCTATGATTTCCATGAAAACAAATTCCTGACGGTCTGCATCCTGTGGCTGCTCTATTTTATCCTGGCCGAAAACAGGGTGGGAACAGTTGTGTTCGCCCTGGCGACGCTCTGCGTTAAGGAAGATGCGGCGCTCTACCTGTTTGCCGTTGCGGTGTGGATGTTCGTCACCCGCAAGAAAAAGCAGGACCGCATCATGGCCGCTGTATTGTTCGCCATGGGTGTGGCCTACTATCTGTTTGCAACCGCCATGATCCGGCATTACGGAGGCGAGCCCATGCTCAGCCGCTTTGATGACTACATGGTCGGCTCGGAATCCGGACTTCTGGCCGTCGCCAAAAACATCCTTCTTGATTTCGGATATCTTTTGTCCAATCTGTTCACAGCAGACCGGGCCGAGTTCGTCATCTGGATGCTGCTCTGCGTCCTGGGCGCTCCCTTTCTGCATTCCGCAGCCAGCAACCTGATTCTCATCGCGCCGATGATCGTCATCAACCTGATGCAGACCTGGACCTATCAGTACGATGTGGATTACCAATACACATATGGCGTTGCCGCCCTTGTTCTGTTTGCCAGCCTGCTGTCCATCGCTCAGATGAAACCGGAAAAACGAAAAAAATTCCTGTTGTGCGCGGCAGCCGTCTGCATCATCTTCACCTCTTCCCTGGTTCTGCCCAAAATGCAGCGCTACAGCAATCGGTACAATGGTTCCAAGGAAGTCTATCGGGAAGTGGAAGACCTGATCAGGACCGTTCCGGCGGACGTCAGCGTAACCGCCACCTCCTCCCTGTGCCCTCATCTGTACTTTGTCAAGGATCTGCACACGGTTCCGGATTATTATGCCGAAATGCAGCAGACCGACTATTACGTGGTGGATACACGCTATTCCGGAACCAGCAGCTACAGCTGTGATTCCATGGTCAAAAACAGCAATTACATCAAAATACGCAGCGCCGGCTTTGTAGACATCTACATCCGGGCCGATCTGTACGATCCGCTCCTTTTTGCGGATCCGACTCAGCCTTAAAGAAAGGGCTTCCTATGGCATCCATCTTCGATCTGTTCAAAAAACTGGAAAAAGACAAATCCAGATCCGACACAGGGCCGGTCAGCTGGCTTCTGGTCGGACTGGGAAATCCGGGGTCATCCTATCGGACAACGCGTCACAACACGGGCTTTCTTTTGCTCGAAAGCATTGCCGGAGTGCACGCGGTCTCCATCACCCGATCCCGCTTTCAGGCGTTGACCGCTGACGCGGAACTCTTCGGTCAGCGAGTCCTTTTCATGCTTCCGCAAACCTTCATGAACGCCTCTGGAGACGCCGTTTCCGCTGCGGCCGGCTACTATAAAATCGACCCGCAGCACGTTCTGGTTCTTTGCGACGACATCAACCTTCCGTTTGGCAAAGTCCGCATCCGAGCGGGCGGAAGCGACGGAGGTCAGCGCGGCCTGCGCAGCATCATCAACCGTCTGGATTCCGACCGGTTTCCCCGCATCCGCATCGGAATCGGAGAAAAGCCCAATCCGGATTACGATTTGAAAGACTGGGTCTTGTCCCACTACACGGCAGGAGAACTGGAACGGCTGCAAAAGCTGACCGCTCCGCTCGACCGGGCCGTTTCCCTCATTCTTGATTCTCAGATAGAAACCGCCATGCAGGAATGCAACGGAATCCAGGTGTAATATGTCCACAGCCATTTCGGGAGCGGTCCGCTCCTCTCTTGAATACGAGCAGATGCTCGCTTCCATCAAAAAGACCCTGTCCGACAGGGTCCCTTTTCCCGTGCTTGCCACAGGTCTTTGCACGGGAGCCGAAGACGCCGTCATTCTCTCGGTACTGGAAGATCTGAAGCCCTTTCTGAACGGGCCGGCTCTGATTCTCTGCCCCGAGGAAAAGGAATGCCTTCGCACGGTCAATCTGCTGGAGCGATTCGGTTTTCGGGCATCCTTCTTCACCGGAAGAGATCTGAATTTCTTTCATTTGCATTCTTCGCACGAACCCGAAATCGAACGGCTGAAAACCCTGTCGGGTATTCTGTTCCGTTCTTTTGACGTCGTTGTGAGCACACCCTTTGTCGCGCTCTCCTTTCTCATTCCTCCGGCCCGTCTTCGCGCCGGAATTCTGCAGATTTCGCTGGAGGAACAACTGGACAAAGCCGACCTGATGAACCATTTGGTAAGCGCGGGCTATGCCCGGGTGGAAATGGTCGACAACCCGGGGCAGTTTGCTTCCCGAGGAGGCATCGTGGACATCTTTCCTCCCTTCGGGCAGTACACGGACACCGACGGGAAAAAGCTGGACAGCAACCAGCCGATCCGCATAGAATTCTTCGGAGACGAAATCGACCGCCTCGGGCTGTTTGACAACGAATCCCAACGCCTGACCCTGACGCTTCAAAGCGCCGTCCTTCCCCCCGCCCGCGAAATGCTGGCAGGCGAAAAGGAACTGGACGCGATTCTCGCTGCCGTGGACAGCCGGAAGCGCAGCTGCCGGTCCGAGGAGGCGGAGGAGATTTTGCAGGAAGAACACGCTTCCCTGCAGGACGCCAAGTCAGGAAAGGAAACCTCCCTGCTGGACAAGTATATCTCTCTGGTCTACCCGGAACAGACCACCCTGTTCGATTATTTCCCTTCCCACACTCTTTTCTTTTACAAGAACACGGCGGCGCTCAAAGACAAGTGCCGCAAGGACGAGGCGGATCTGGCCGACCGGGTCACCGAACTGGTCAACGGAGGCACGATTTCCCCCCGCATCGCCGTATACGCAAAGTCCTCGACCCGGCTGATGGAATACGGAAAGGAACATTCCTGCCTGTATCTGGACAATCTGACCTCCCACAATCCGGGCGAAAGATTCGAATCGGTTCACGGGTTCCGCACCCGTCAGACCCCTTCTTACGCGGAACGGATGGATCTGCTGCTGGAGGATCTGGCCCACTACCAGAAAAACCGGTACAAGATTGCCCTCATCGTGGAGAACGAAGCGGAAGCGAACAATCTGCGCCAGGTTTTCGACGAGCACGGAATCAAGAGTTCGGTTGCCCGGAGCGAATCCGACACGCTGTCCGGCTCCAGGGTGCTCCTGTTCTGGCAAAACTATCTTTTCGGCTATGAACTGATCGGAGGCGGCTATACCGTCCTGACCACCTACCCGGACGCTAGAACCGGTTCCCTTTCCCAGGCTCACCGCATTCAGCCGACGCGCAGAAAAAAGCAGCCCGGAACCCAGTCCATCCTTTCCTATGCCGAGCTGCAGCCCGGAGACCTTGTCGTACACGAACGGCACGGAATCGGGCGCTACCTCGGGATTTCCACCCTGACCATTAACGGAGTCACCAAGGATTACCTGGAGATTCAGTACGCAGGGTCCGGAAAACTCAGCGTTTCGGTTGAACGTTTCGACACCATTTCCAAATACATCGGCTCAGACGCGGCGGGCGACAGCGTCAAACTGGCAAGTCTTGGCGGGGACAACTGGGGCCGGATGAAGGCCAAAGCCAAAGCCTCGGTCCAGATCATGGCCAAGGAACTGATTCAGCTGTATGCCCAGCGGATCCGCAGACCGGGATTCGCCTTTCCTCCCGACGACGACTACCAGAGGGACTTCGAAGCGTCGTTTGAATACCAGGAAACCAACGGCCAGCTCATGGCCATTGAGGACATCAAGGAAGACATGATGAAGCCTGTCCCCATGGACCGGCTCCTTTGCGGAGACGTGGGCTTCGGCAAAACCGAAGTCGCGCTGCGGGCTGCTTTCAAAGCCGTCCTGGCGGGCAAGCAGGTCGCCATCCTGGTTCCCACGACCATCCTGGCATTGCAGCATCTGCAAACCGCCAACGCCCGGATGCGGTCCTTCGGGGTCAACATCGACATGGTATCCCGTTTCCGCTCCTCCAATCAGATTCAGGCGACTTTGCGCGCCCTGAAGCGGGGCGACCTGGACATCATCATCGGAACCCACCGCCTGTTGTCCCGCGACGTGGAATTCCGCGATCTCGGACTGTTGATCATCGACGAGGAGCAGCGTTTCGGCGTTGCGCAGAAAGAGCGCATCAAGCAGGTAGCGCAGAACGTGGACGTTCTGACGCTGACCGCGACCCCGATTCCCCGCACCCTGAACATGGCCATGGGCGGCATCCGGGACATTTCCATCCTGGACGAGGCTCCCGGCGACCGGGTGCCGGTTCAGACCTACGTAATGGAAGAAAACGAAGCAGTCATCATGGACGCTCTGCAGCGCGAACTCAGACGGGGCGGTCAGATTTTCTGGCTTCACAACGACATCTATACCATTGACACGGTCGGCGCGCGTCTGGCGGAACTTCTGCCGGACAAGACCATCCGGGTCGCTCACGGGCGGATGGACAAAATGCAGTTGGAGCAGATCTGGGCCGATATGATTCAGGGCCGGATTGACATTCTGGTCTGCACGACCATCATTGAGACCGGAATCGACATTCCCAATGCCAACACGCTCATTGTCGACAATGCCTACCGGCTCGGCCTTTCGCAATTGCACCAGCTAAGAGGGCGGATCGGCCGGTCCTCCCGCAGGGCCTATGCCTATTTCACCTATCCCCGCAACCGGGCCCTGCCCGAAATCGCGGAGAAACGGCTTGCCGCCATCCGGGATTACGCCGAATTCGGAGCCGGATTCCGGATTGCCATCCGGGACCTGGAACTGCGGGGCGCAGGAAACCTGCTCGGAGCGGAACAGCACGGACATCTGGCCGCCATCGGATACGATCTTTTCATCAAACTGCTCAATCAGGCCGTTCTTGAGGAACAGGGTCTGGCCGTCAAGGAAGAGGAAGACTGCCAGGTTTCCGTCCAGTGCGACGCCCTTCTCCCGGAGAACTACATTCCCTTTCCCACTCAGCGGATGGCCATGTACAAAAAAATCTCCACCATCCGTACGCCGGAAGACGAAAACGACATCCTGGACGAGTTGGTGGACCGCTACGGAGACCCGCCAAAGGCCACCATCAATTTGCTGCATGTCGCGCTGCTCCGCGCAACCGCCGCCCGATGCGGCTTGCAGGCAGTCCAGCAGACTCCCGCCGGCTTCAAACTCATCCCGGGCAAATTCGACCCGAAGCGATGGATGGAGACCTCCGACGCGACCCAGGGCCGGCTGAAGCTGACCATGGGAGGCCAACTTTACCTGACCCTGCGCATGGGGAAACAGGAAAATCCGTTTTCCGCCCTGATGCCTGTCCTCAATGCCTATTTACAAGCCCCGGCCTCTGACGCCAAGTCCGGCTGAAAGGAGAACCCATGAACAAAACCAAACCTTTCTCAAACGTTCGGTTCCTGTGCCTGCTTCTCGCCCTGCTTCTGTTCCTGCCTGTTTTTTCATCCTGCGGAAAGCCCAAAACGGGAAAGGCCTACATGACCCTGGGGAACGAATCCCTGAGCGAGAACATGTATACCCTGATGCTGACCCGCATGCGGGGACAGCTGTATGCCCGCGGGTACAGCGTGGACTCCCCGACTTTCTGGGATACCGTCTGGAGTTCGGCCGGCGCAACCTATGCGGACTATTTCAACTACCAGGTTCTTTCGCAATGCAAAACCTATCTGGCCGCCTACTACCTGTTTGAAGAAACCTACAAACTGAAACTGGACGACGCGGACCTGGAAGAAGTGGACCGGCAGATCAACGACCTGATTGAAGCCGACGCGCAGGGTTCCAGAAACACCATGAACCAGATTCTGTCCTCTTACGGAGTCAACCTGGACATTCTCCGCGCCTTCTATATCATTGAAAAGAAGGTGTCCGCCCTGCAGAACTATCTGTACTATCTGATTTCGGATACGGTCAAGGAGGAGTACTTCGGCGAGCATTACGTCTGCTTCAAGCAGATTGCCCTGGCAAAATTCTATTATGTCTGCGAAACCGACAAACTGGGGAACGACATCTACTATACGGACGACTCCTTCTCCAAAATCTGCTATGACACCGAAAACGGGCACACCCGCACGGATTCCAACGGAAACACCTTCGTTGACGTAAACGGAGATCCGATCTACTACATGGAAGACGACCTGACCATTGCCTATGACACAGTCAACGGCACCCGGAACATGCTGGACGAGGACGGCGATTCCGAGGTTGACGTCGTCCACTACACCGAACAGGAGATCGAGGACATCCGCCGCGAGGCCGAAATGCTGCTCAAAAAAGCGCAGGACGAACCGGACGCCGAAACGTTTGAAACCCTCGCACGGACCTATTCCGACAACTATTCCGAAGCCGACGCAAATAACGGCGCATTCCTCAACACGTCCACGGATTACAGTTATGACCTGCTCAACCGGATCGGCTCCGCACTGGCCGGAATGGAACCCGGACAGGTCACCCTGATTGAATCCGACGACGGGTTCCACATCCTGCGGAAATACCCACTGACGGAAGGCGCATGGAACGACGAAAGCAACGCGAACTGGTTCTCCGGCTTTACCTCCGAAGTAACCTCCCAGATGTTCACCACGCTGACCGAAAAGGAATTCGACAAAATCGTCTTTTCGGATAAGATCACCGTCCCGTCCATCCGGGACGTCGCAACCAACTGGCTGGGGCTTTCCAGCTATTGAACGGTTTTCACAGGACTGAACTATGAATCACTCAATCAACCCGGAAACCCGGGCCCGGCGCATCGGCTCTTTTCTGAACAGCACGGCCTCCGTCGTCATCTCCGTCGGATTTCTTCTCTTTCTGCTTTTCCTGACTCTTTCTTCCTTTTTGCTCAGGGCGGACTGCGTCATCACAGACTCAAACGACGAGCAGATCCTGTTTGTTCGGACTTCCTTCTGGTTCAGTCTGTGCGTCACCGCCATCCTGATCCTGTTGTGCCTGCTGGTACACCATCTCAACCGGATGAACAAGGTCAGAATCCCGCTGCCCGCCTATATGGCCGGCATGGTTCTTTTGGTCTTTTCGTTCGGACTCAAGTTTTTGCTCAGCGCCCAATCCGCCCCGACCCATGACTCCTGGATCGTAACCAGGGCGGCCGACCTGGCCTCAAGGGGCGACTTCACGTTTCTGAACCGGGCCTATTTCTCCAATTTCCCGTTCCAGCTGGGCTATGTGCTCTGGTCCGAGGGCTGGATCCGTCTGTTCCACCTGCAGGACAATTACCTGCCGCTGGAAATCGTGAATCTGGTCTGTCTGTGCGTGGCAGAGTGCGCGCTGGTCGACTGGGTGCGCACCGTAACCGGCAAGGAAAGCGTCGCGCGGAGCTGCTGCGTTCTGTTTGTGTTCTGCCTTCCTCCCGTTCTGTTCTCCACCTTCCTGTACGGAAATCTGCCCGGTTTGTGCTTTGCGGCCCTTTGTCTTTCCCTGCTCTGTCGCTTCGCCCGCTCCCGTCACCCGGTTTCCGGCCTTGCCGGAGCTTTGTGCGCAGGTCTTGCGGTCATGCTCAAGAAGAACAACCTCATTCTCATCGTCGCAATCCTTCTTCTGGGAGGCGTTGCGCTGGTACGGGATATCCTTTTGCACGCACAGGAATGGAAGGCCAAAGAAAAATTAAAAAGGATTCTTCCTCCCTTTTTCTGTCTTGCTCTGGTTCTTTCCCTGTCCATCCTTTTGCCCGGACTTGCACAGCGCCATTACGAAAAAAGAACCGGAAACGAGTACGGAAGCGGCGTCCCCATGATCTGCTGGATCGATATGGGTCTGCACGAGGGACGTTCCGAAGCCGGCTGGTATTCCTATGAATACACGCTGGGCAATTATTACGACAACAACTGCGACGCGGAAAAAACGTCGGCCGCGGCCAAAGGACAGATTAAGGAACGGCTGGACGAATTGTGGAAGAATTCCGATCTGCGCCGGGATTTCTTTGCCCGCAAACTGCAGAGCATGTGGAACGAACCCACGGGACAAAGCATCTGGAACGTCACGGTACGGGACCACTACCGGGATATGGGCAAACTGGCAACCGCCCTTTGCGTAACGCACGCGGACCGGACCACCCGCTTTATGCAATGCTATCAGCAGCTGCTCTATACGCTGGCAAGCGTCGGAGTCATCGGACTGCTGCTGCGCAGAAAACAATATCCCCTTTCCGCCTTCTCGGTTCCGCTCTTTGTATTGGGAGGTTTGTTGTACCATCTGCTGGCCGAAGCGAAATCGCAATATGCCATTTCCTATATGGTCATGCTGGTTCCTCTGGCCGCCATCGGGATCGAAGGCCTGTACGAACGATGCAAAAAACGAAAAGAGCGGACCGCAAAGCCCGATCCGGACGCTCCGGCCGAAGAAACACCGTAATCCGATTTGGATCATCCGATTCCCATGCCGAATGGCCGGGTCAGCAAAGTAACAATTCGTTCACAAAAGAAATACGGTTTATTCAAGAATCTTTCGTTTGTGTTTGATACAATTTAATTGCATTCAATCGAATGACAGGATTCAAAGGAGATTACAAACATGAGCGCCAGTTTTTATGATTATTCCGTTCCCACCACCAAAGGGGAAGAACAGTCCATGCGGGATTTCGAAGGAAAAGTGGTCATCGTAGTCAATACGGCAACCGGCTGCGGATTCACACCGCACTATGAACCCCTGGAAAAGATGTACGAAGACCTGCATGACAAGGGACTCGAGATTGTGGACATTCCCTGCAATCAGTTCGCGAACCAGGCGCCGGAATCCGATGAGGAAATCCACGATTTCTGCACTTTGAAATATCACACCCGGTTCCCCCAGATGAAAAAGTCGGACGTCAACGGCGAAAACGCCCTTCCCCTGTATGCCTTCCTGAAGAGCCAGAAAGGCTTTGAAGGATTCGGCAAAGGTCCGAGGGCGCTGTCCATGAAGGCCGTGGCCAAGATGATGGACAAGCATTACAAGGACAACCCGGACATCAAATGGAATTTCACGAAATTCATCGTCAACCGCCAGGGCGAAGTGGTGGCCCGTTTTGAGCCTACCGCCTCGATGGACGACGTACGCAAGTGCGTAGAAAGTCTGCTGTAATATGGACCGCGTGGACATTGCGATTGTCGGGACGGGAGCCGCGGGCATTTCCGCGGCCCTGACCGCCAAGAACCGAAACAAGAGTCTTATGCTCTTCGGCTCCGGCAGCCTGAGTACGAAGATCGGAGGAGAACACCGGATCCGCAACTATCCCGGTATCTCCAACGTCACCGGCATCGAACTGCAGCAGGCGTTCCGCAAGCAGCTCGAAGAAATGGACATTCCCGTGACCGATGTAAAAATCACCAGCATCTATTCCATGGGAGACTATTTTGCCCTGCAGTCCGGTCCGGATCTGTATGAGGCCCGCTGCCTGATTCTGGCGACCGGAGTCAGCGCCGGAAAAACCATTCCGGGCGAAGAGGAAAACGTCGGACGCGGCGTCAGTTACTGCGCCACCTGCGACGCCTCCCTGTACAGAGGACGTCCGGTTCTGGTCATCGGCTACTCCAAGAAAGAGGAAGAGGAAGCCCGGTTCCTGTCCGAAGTGTGCTCCTCCGTCACGTACCTGCCCCAATATTCGACGCCGGTCCATTTGCCGCAGAGCGTAACGGTACTTCCGCTGCGGCCGGAAAAGATTGAACGGTTGGCGCAGGAAAAGAAAATGCTCCTGCAGGCGGCGGACCAAACCCTGTACGCAGACTGCATCTTCGTTCTGCGCGACAGCATTTCCCCCGGCCAGCTGGTCCCCGGACTTGCGACCGAAGGCGCCCACATCGTCACGGACCGCTCCATGAGCACCAACATTCCGGGCTGTTTCGCCGCCGGAGACTGCACGGGCAAACCTTATCAGTACGTAAAAGCCGCCGGAGAAGGAAACGTCGCCGCCCTTTCGGCCGTTTCCTACCTGGACAGGCTGGACCATCCCCAAACATAAAACCAACAAACAAACAGGAGTTTCATTATGGTTATCAGAATTCAAAACGATGATTTCAAGAACATTCAGGACAGTTCGGCTGCCCTGGTCGATTTTTCCGCTACCTGGTGCGGCCCCTGCCGCATGATCGCCCCTATCGTCGAGCGTCTGTCCGACGAGATGAAAGACAAGTTGACCTTCTTCAACGTCGACGTAGACGACAACCCCGAACTGGCCGGTTCATTCGACGTTCAGAGCATCCCTACCCTTCTCCTGGTAAAAGACGGACAGGTTGTATCCCGTCACGTCGGCTTTATGCCCGAACCGCAGCTGAGAAGCTGGATTGAGTCCAACATCTGAGCGTCATGAGTCAGCCAATATCCAATCAGGAGTCGCGGCCCATCCGGCTCAAGAATCAGCTTTGCTTCCCTCTGTATGCCTGTTCCAGAAAAATCACATCCCTGTATACGCCCCTTCTGAAACCGTTCGGTCTGACCTATACGCAATACATTTGCCTGATGACCCTATGGGAAGAAGACGGACAGAAAGTGGGATCGATCGCGCAGAAACTGCTCCTGGATACAGGCACCCTGACCCCCATGCTGAAAACCATGGAAAAAGAAGGACTGATCCGGCGCACACGGGATCCGGAGGATGAACGCTCCGTACTGGTCAATCTGACCGACGCCGGAAAAGAAATGGAATCCAGACTGGCGGACATTCCGCTGTGTGTCGGGTCTTGCGTCATGGAATCCTTGTCCCCGGAAGAAGCCGCCACCATGTACAGGCTCCTCTATAAAATCATCGACAAGCCTTGCAAGGAATCACGCTAAGCGGGGCATTTCATCGTGCAAAAGACGCCGGTTTCTGACCCGGACCTTTCTGCCGTCAGCCGGCAGAAAGAGAAAAGCAATCCGACATGTATCATAAGGGATTCTGTATGGACAGGTCCCTTTTTTTGCTCCAGATTCATTGAATCTGAACTCATTATATTTATGTTATATATTCTGCTTTCAGGGACATGGAAGCATCCATTCGTGTCAGGGTTGGTATCAAGATACGGTAGGCGGACTCCTTTTTCCGCTTTTGCCTTGACTCTGCTTCTGAAACGGTGGTAAAATGAGGCAAACCAAGTCACATGGAGGAAGACACCATGACCGGCAGGATTTTCAACATACAGCGCTTTTCAGTGCATGACGGACCCGGCATCCGTACGACTGTCTTCTTTAAAGGATGCAATCTGCATTGCATCTGGTGCCACAATCCGGAATCCATTCCCCGGGGAGACGTTCTGGAATTCAACGCACAAAAATGCATCGGGTGCGGACAATGCTTTCTTACCTGCCCGCAGGGAGCGCACCGGATGACCGAGGCCGGGAAACACGTCATCGACCGCGACAAATGCATCCGTTGCATGCGCTGCGCCCAAACCTGCTATGCCGGCGCTTTGGTGAAAGTCGGACGCGACGTGGAAGCCGACTATGTGGAAAAACAGATTCTGTCCGACAAACCCTATTACGAACGGTCGGGCGGAGGGGTCACCTTTTCGGGCGGAGAATGCATGATTCAGACACCGTTTTTGCTGGAGTTGCTGCAGCGGTGCAAAAAACAGGGGATCCATACCGCGGTTGACACAGCCGGAAACGTAGAACGGGAAGCCTTTGAAGACGTTCTTCCCTACACCGACCTTTTTCTGTTTGACGTCAAGGCAGCAGACCCGCAGATTCACAAGGCGCTGACCGGCGTGTCCAATGAGAGAATCCTGCAAAATCTCCGCTTTCTTTCCGGCTCCGGCGCCCGCATCTTTATCCGCGTTCCCCTGATTCCTTCCAAAAATCTTGGAGAGATGCCGGCCATAGCGGCTCTTTTAGCCGACATCCGCCCGGAAAAAATAGAAATTCTTCCCTACCACAAACTGGGATTGTCAAAATACGAAGCCCTGGATTTGCCCAACGCCTGCAAAGACGAAGAGGTTCCAACCGATGAAATCATGCAAAAGGCCCTGCGTCCGTTTCTGGATGCCGGACTTCCCGCCTTCAAAAGCTGAATCACCGACAAAAAGGAGCTGAACATGAAACAGATTGATTCCACCCCGACCGTACTCAGTCCCCTGTACAAGGAACGTATCGACCGTTTGCACCGGGATAAGCTGAAAATGAACCAGATCAAAATGAAGGTCTTCGATCATCTTGACTTCGACGACTGGGGGTTTGTTTATTTCCCGGATTTTACCTTCGAACCGGTCTCAGACCGTCCGGACGGACTGATCTGCGGGTATCGCTCCATCGGAAAGAACTTCCGGAAGTATCTGGAAGAAATCCCGCAATACGTCAACCCAAGCAGCGCCTTGGGCGGCGCCTGGATCGGACAGCTGACGGATTTCGCGAAAATTGGGATTCCGCCCGAAGACGACGTGCCGCCTGAAGTCCGGGCCTGCTGGCAAAAATACCATACCTATCCCGGGTTCGGAGGCATGAACCATTGCGCCGGTGATATCAACATCGGTCTGGAACTCGGCTGGGGCGGCATTCTGAAAAAAATCCGCCGCTACCGGGAACTGAATGCCCCCGAGGATCCCGCTTTCTACGACGGCGAGGAAGATCTGGTTCTGGGCATCCGGAACTGGGTCCGGGGAATCGCTTCTCACGCAAGAATGCTTGCCTTGCAGGAAACCGATCCGGACACCCGCACCAATCTGCTCCAGATTGCCCGGATGAACGAATGGCTGGTGGACAATCCGCCCCGCACACTCCGGGAGGCCTGTCAGTTTCTGGCCCATTTCCAGTCGGTCGACCGGATGTATTACGTCGGCGGCGCGCTGGACCAGCTGGACGAAAAACTCCGTCCGTATTACGAGCGGGACAAGGAAGCCGGCATTCTGACCGATGAAATGGCCGTCTGGTTTATTGCGAGCCTCTTCTTCAACGATACCCACTATTCCCAGATTGCGGGCCTGACCCCTGACGGATCCCGCGACATGACCAGCCGGATGAGTTTTCTGGTTCTGGATGCGATGCACGCCATCAAAATCCCGGTCAACATCGCCGTCCGGGTCAGCGACAAACTCAACCCGGATCTGCTGCGGCGGTCCCTGGAATACACTCTCCGGGACGGAACGGGTGCGGATTACTCATGCAACATCGGCATTGAACAGGGCTATGTGCGTTCAGGCTATCCCGAGGGACTTGCCCGCCAGCGCATCAAAGTCGGATGCAACTGGTGCTGCGTATGCGGGCACGAATATCCTCTGCAGGACGTTACGAGAGCCAACATGGGATTTGCGCTCTGGTGGGCACTTCAGGACATGCGGGACGAACCGCAAAAGAGTACGCAGCGGCTCTTCCAGCTGTTCTGCAAACACACCCAGATCATCGTGGATTCCATCAAGATCGGCTACGACAAGCACTATGAAATGATGGGCCGCAATCGCCCGGAAATGGTTTACAACCTTCTCATGCACGGCCCGATTGAACGGGGACTGAACTGTTCGGAAGGCGGCGTGGACATCCTGAATTTCAACATCGACGGCATCGCCCTTGCGACCGTTGCGGACTCCTTCGGCGCGATGGAACAGCGGATCGAAGAAGAAAAACGGCTGACCTGGGACGAATTGTATGCCGCGCTGGACGCAAATTACGAAGGATACGAATCCGTCCGGCTGATGATGAAGAACATCAACCGCTTTGGAGCACCCGACAGCCCCTCCGAGCCCTGGGCTCTCCGCATCCGGGACTTTTACGTGCATGCCTGCCGGGACGAAGGCACGCCGAAGCATCACCTGAAAATCATTCCCGGGCTCTTTTCGCACGGCGCCATCGGCGAATACGGTTCGCGCCTGCCTGCCACGCCGAACGGCCGCAAGAATTACGAACCCATTTCGCACTCGAACGAACCGGATCCCGGGTTTGCAAACGGCATCAACACGTTTTCGCCGACGTTAAAAGCCAACGCCGTAGCTTTGGCTCAGCCCGGCTTCGGCAACTCTGCACCGCTCCATCTGGATATTGATGCGGAAATGCTGGACCGCGAAGGCGGCATTGAAGCGCTGATGGCCCTGATTCACACCCACAACCACATGGGCGGAACCCTGATCAACTTGAACTGCCTGACCAAGGAAACCCTGCTGGAGGCCCACAAAGACCCTTCGACCCACCCGGACCTGATGGTACGCGTGACCGGATACTCCGCCTTTTTCGCCTCCCTTTCCAAGGATTACCGTCAGCAAATTGTGGACCGGTTCCTTTCCAAGACCGATTAAACAGGAGGTTGCACCATGCAAGACCGGGATTCCCTTCTCCTTTTGGAGACGCGGATTGACGAACTCCGGGACGCCTATGCCGTCACGTCGGAAGACCAATCCGCCTTTCTGTCTGTCAAAAAAGCTTTTTCGGAACTATCCCCCGGGCAAAAAGCCGGGATCTCTGCCTCCCGGGTTGAAAAGCTTGGCCGGATTGAGGCAAAATTGACTCCAGGCCATCCGCGGCGAACCGTCTATGTGACCGACGAACCGTTCTGTGCCAAGGGCGACGGAGAAACGAATGACCGCGCTGCCATCCAGGCCGCCATAGACTCCCTGTGGCACGAAGGCGGCGGCAGGCTCTGTTTCCCTGCCGGCCGGACGTTTGTCTCCTCCAATCTGCTGCTGCGAAGCCATGTTCACCTTTTCTTTGAGGACGGGGCCATGCTCAGGCAGAGCGAAAATCCGGACGAGTTTGTCGATCCGCTGCGCGATTTCGAGCCCAGAAGGCTGAAACTGGGACAGTATACGGGCACTGACATTGAGTGGGACGCCGTCTCCTATTACAACTTTCCTTTTCTCTATGCCGCTGAAGGCACCACCGATTTTTCCCTGACCGGACACGGAATCATCCGGCTCAGCGCAGGAGAAGGCGGGGACTGCATGATGACCATGATTGCCCTCGGGCTGTACTCCGTGGAGGATTTTCTGGTCGCCGATCTGAAATTCGAAGGATTTCAGGCCTACTGCTGCTCGGCCAAGAACAGCCAGAACGGCATGTTCAGGGCCGTAAACGTAGACGCTTCTCTCTCCATCCGGGGCGGCACGGACGGAATCAACCTGACCAACAGCCGGAACATCCGCGTCACAGGATGCAAAATCAAATCCGGGGACGACGGCATCTACGTCTCGTCCGACTGGGACGACCCGCGCAAAAGCGTCTGGGCCCCCGACACGCACCTGAAAAAGCCGGAAAACATTGAAATCGACCACAATGACTGCGAGGTGACCTGGGACGCGACCAAAGCCTTCTGCTTTATCATGTGGGGCGCTTCCTACCCGAACCAGAAGGATGTGGAGGTCGAAAACATATACGTCCATGACAACTACTTCCAGACCATGGGAGCCTGGGTCGGAAACTGGAACGCCGAAACGCAAAGATTCGATTTCAACGGTTCCACCAACCCGATGAAGAACATCCGCATCGTCGACAACGTCGTGGATACCATGCAGGACAACTTCCGGGCTCTGCCCGTCAGCGACTTCTACGGCTATCCCTCGATGAAGGAACTGCGGAACGCCGACTTCGAAGCCGGCTCCGACATCTGGTGGGTCAGCCGTCTGAAAAACAGCCGTGCCTGCACAGGCATATGCACGCAGCCCGTCGGTCAGAACGGGAAAGCCTGCGGGTACATCGCGGATCTGGACCGGGGCGATGCCGCGCTCTACGAAGGCCTGTACCTGGAAAGCGGGCGGTCCTTCACCCTCTCTGCCTATGTGCAAACCAGCGGGGACCCGGTCCGTCTGTTTGTCAAAGACCAGCTTACCCAGGAACTGATTGCGTCCAAGCAGGTCCAAAACACCGCCTGGGAAACCGTTTCCCTGCCCTTTGCCGTTCCCGAAAGCGGCAATTATCAGCTGGGCATCGAGCGCGGAAAGGCCAAGGCCGGCTGGGCCCGGATAGACGACGTCAGACTGGAAACAGAACCAAACGCATAAAGGAGAATCATCATGAATTACGGACTTCAACTCTACAGTGTACGCGACAGCATGCCCGAGCACTTCGAAGACACGCTGGCCCGGGTCGCAAATCTCGGATACCGCTTCGTCGAATTCGCCGGTTTCTTCAACCACACGGCCAAAGAAGTCGCCTCGATGCTGGACCGCTTCGGGCTCGTGATTTCGGGCACGCACACCGGATGGGAGGAACTGAAAGGGGATCTTTTGCCCGCCACCATCCGCTATCACAAAGAAATCGGAAACAAGAACATCATCATACCGGGCGCCGACCTGTCCACCAAAGAAAAGCTGGACGACTTCATCGCCCTGATCAACCACGTGCAGCCTATCCTGAAAAAGGAAGGAATCGCGCTTGGCTATCACAACCATTCGCACGAATTCCATCCCACCGCCTATGGAGCGCTGATCCATCAGGAACTGGAAAAACGGACCGACGTGGAATTCGAAATCGACACCTACTGGGCCTACCATGCGGGACTGGATCCGGTCGCTCTGCTCGACCGGCTGTATCCCCGTATGCGCGTCATCCACATCAAGGACGGAAATGCGCAGGGACAGGGCTTTGCCCTGGGCGAAGGAACCGCGCCCGTTGAGGAAGTCCGCCGCGCCGCCATCCGGTTCGGCCTGCGCATGGTGGTGGAATCCGAAACCTGCAAGCCCACGGGTCTGGAGGAAGTCGGCCGATGCATCCGGTATCTCAAGAGCCTGGATGAAAAAGACTACTACTGATATCAAAAAGGAAATCTGCCCAAATGCTCGTCTTAACCGTAAACGATCTGTCCCTCTCTTTCGGAGACAAAACCATCCTCAATAAAGTTGCTTTCGCTCTGGAAGAGTCCGACAAACTCGGAGTGATCGGCGTAAACGGCTGCGGGAAAACCTCCCTGCTCCGAATGCTGACCGGCGAAGTGGAACCCACCTCCGGCACGTTCTATGTAGCCAAAGGCAAAACCATGGCCATCGTCACGCAGGACGGGGCGCTGCGGCATTTCAAAGACCTGGACGAGAGCACGCCGCTGGAACAGATGTACGGCGTTTTCTCCCGGTTTCTTGCCATGGAAGAGCGCATGCACGCCCTGATGGAGGAAATCAACAAACATCCGTCCAGTCAGCTGCTCAACGCGGAGCGGGCGCGGGAATACGCCGAACTTGAACAGTCCTACACCCGGGACGGCGGTCACGAATTCCGTTCCCGCTGCGTTTCCATGCTGAAAAACCTCGGTTTTTCGGAAGAAGATATGAACCGCCCCATCCGGATTCTCTCGGGCGGGCAAAGAACCCGTCTGGCCTTGGGTCTGCAGATGGCGCGCGACCCGGACATCCTTCTTCTGGATGAGCCGACCAACCATCTCGATATCGCCACCACCGCCTGGCTGGAAAACTATCTGGTCAACCGCAACAAGTGCGTCATCGTCGTGTCGCACGACCGGTATTTTCTGGACCGGGTCACCAACAAGACTCTGGCCATCCAATACGGGGCGGCCAAACTCTACAACGGCAATTACACCCGAACGCTGCAGCAGCGCGCACAGGACCGCGAAACGGCCCGGAAGCATTATGAGCAGCAGCAGAAGGAAATCGCGCGTCAGGAGGCGTACATAGCCCAGCAAAGAGCCTGGAACCGGCAAAGAAACATCGTTGCGGCCGAAAGCCGACAGAAAATGCTGGACAAAATGGTCCTTCTGGAAAAACCGAAGGAAGACCCGAAATCCATCCGCCTGGCCTTCACACAGGGACTTGAAAGCGGAAACGACGTTCTCATTGTCCGCGATCTCGGCATGCGGTTCGGCGAAAGAAGTCTTTTCTCCCATCTTTCCTTCCTGGTCAAGAAAGCCGAGCGGGTTCTGATCATCGGAGCGAACGGCTGCGGAAAATCCACCCTGATTAAAATGCTGATTCACCGTCTGTCCCCGACCGAAGGATCGGTGCTGCACGGAACCAATGTGGAGATCGGATACTACGATCAGGAAAACCAGAACCTGGACGAGAGCCGGACCGTGCTGGAGGAACTGTGGAATGCCTACCCGACCCTGTCCGAGACCGAAATCCGAAGCACACTGGCGTCCTTCCGTTTTACAGGCGACGACGTCTTTAAATCGGTCCGCATGCTCTCGGGAGGAGAGCGGGCCCGTCTGACCCTGTCCAAACTGATTCTTTCCCGGATGAATCTGCTGGTTCTGGACGAACCGACCAATCATCTGGACATCGATTCGCGCGAAGCATTGGAAGAGGCGCTGGCCCATTTTGACGGAACCATCGTCGCCGTGTCGCACGACCGCTATTTCATCGACAAACTGGCCACACGGATCCTGGAGATCCGGCCGGATGAGGCGTTCGGGAAGGACCTGATGGACTACCCGGTTGTTCATCCGGGTCAGGGTTACACCGAGTACATCCGTTACTGCGAGGCGCGGCTGGCCGAAATGGGAGTCCAGGGCGGAGGACGCCGGGACGCCGGAAAAGCAGCCAAAGAAAGCACAAACAAGGAAAACTACCTCCGCAGCAAGCAGGAAGCATCCGAAGCCCGCAAAAGGGCCACCCGGATCAGCCGGCTTCAGGCGCAGGCCAAAGAGCTGGAAGACCGGCTTGAGGCCATTGAGGCCGAACTGAACGGAGACGCCGCGACCGATTACGTGCGCGCGGCCGAACTGGACACCGAAAGAACCCAAAAAGAGGCCCTGCTCCTTCAGACCTATGCGGAACTGGAAGAGCTGGACCAGCTCTGAAAAAAAGCGTCAGGGAACGCATCGTCCGATGCGCCGCCTGACGCTTTGTTTGGTTACAGCCGGTCTCTATTGCAGGGCAGCCCTTTGGGTCAGTTCCATTTCCGCCTGAAGACAGAGCGTTCCGTCTTCGCGGGTAGTCTGGAAATGCCAATGGTTCTTTTGCTCCTCCTCGGGTGCACCGCAGACCGACAAAACGTCGCCGCCTGCCGCCTCATGATGGAACACCATCACTATGCGGGACGGAAAGCAGTCCTGCATGACACCGGTCGGAAGAAAATCGCACAGCATATCCGGGTATTTGGTGTTGTTCATATGCCCGTTGTAATCCAGGTCCGAATACACGATGACCCGTTTGCCGATTTCCGGGCAGGGATGATTTTTCAGACGGACCGGAAGTTCCACCTTCGGCATCTCGTCGATGGGATACGTGTGCTTAAACGCGCTGACGGGGAGCATTTGGCGCGTCTCGGTATCCACCAGGACCCAGATGCTCATTGCTTCCGCTATCACTTCTTCGCCCCGCATGATCCGGAAGGCACGCGGAAAGGTAAATCCCTTCCCCTGTCCGACCCAGGTCTCCACGTCGATGACGTCGGAATTGTACAGGGGTTTGTAAAATTCCATGGCAATCCGGACCAGGATAAAGGCCTGATGCTCTTCATCCCGCAGCCGGTCCAGTTCGGTTCCGTCAGCCTTGCACTGCAGATTTCCGCATTCCTGCATGTACATCAGAAGTTGGGAGGGGCGGACCAGCCGTCCCGCGTCCGTATCGTGCCAACGGACGGTAAAACGTTCAATGTGCTTCATCTTTCATGAAAAAAGGGGGTCTGCGCCCCCTTTTGTGCTCCTTGTCAGAGTGTGTTGGCAGAGCCGAGAACGGTCTCGATTTTGTGTTTGACCATCTTGCGGACTTCGTCGCGCGCAACGGACAGGTACTGTCTCGGATCGAAATACTCGGGATGCGCCTTGAATGTGCGGCGAATACCTGCCGTCATGGCCAGACGGATATCCGAGTCGATGTTGATCTTGCAAACCGCCATTTTGGCAGCCTGACGGAGCATGCTCTCGGGAATGCCGATTGCGTCGGGCATATTGCCGCCGCATTCGTTGATCTCGGTGACCAGCTCGGGGATAACCGATGACGCGCCGTGCAGCACGATCGGGAATCCGGGCAGTCTGCGTCCCACTTCCTCCAGGATGTCGAAGCGAAGCTGCGGCTTCTGGCCCGGCTTGAATTTGTAAGCGCCGTGAGAGGTTCCGATGGCAATGGCCAGCGAATCGATGCCGGTCTTGCTGACAAAGGCTTCCACCTCGTCCGGATTGGTGAACAGAGCGTCTTCCGCGTTGACGTTGACGTCGTCCTCGATGCCGGCCAGGCTTCCCAGTTCGGCTTCCACCACGACTCCGTTTGCGTGCGCGTACTCAACCACCCGGCGGGTTTCCTTGACGTTTTCCTCGAACGGATAGGCGCTGCGGTCGATCATGACCGAGGTGAATCCGTTGTCGATGCAGGCTTTGCAGATTTCGAAATCCGCGCCGTGATCCAGATGAAGAGCAAAATCAATGCCGGTATCCTCCACCGCTGCGCGGGCCAGGGCCATCAGGTAAGCGGGCTTGGCATATTTGCGAGCGCCGGCGGAAACCTGAAGGATGACCGGAGACTTCTCCTCGGCGGCAGCCTCGGTGATTGCCTGGATGATTTCCATGTTGTTAATGTTGAACGCGCCGATGGCATATCCGCCCTCGTATGCTTTTTTGAACATCTCTGTCGTTGTAACAAGTGCCATTTTGTATTCCTCTTTCTTTTTTTATGCCGTTTAAGATTCGAGCGTCCGGACCAGGGCGGAGCCCATTTCATCCAGCCAGTCTCCCCGGTAGTCCTCGATGCGTCCCGCGTCGCACAGTCCCGCGATGTCCCTCTCGATGGGAATCCGGGCCACGTGTCCGATGCCGTATTTGGCGGCCGTCTCCTCGATGTGACTCTGCCCGTAAATGTATTCTTTCTCCCCGCAATGCGGACACTGGTAATAGGACATGTTCTCAACCAGTCCGAACACGGGTACGTTCATCATCTGCGCCATCTTGACCGCTTTCTCCACAATCATGGAAACCAGATCCTGAGGAGAGGTTACCACGATGATGCCGTCAACCGGAATGGACTGGAAGACGGTCAGCGGGACGTCCCCGGTTCCGGGAGGACAGTCCACGAACATCACGTCCACGTTATCCCAGATGACGTCGGTCCAGAACTGCTTGACCGTGCCGGCCAGAATAGGGCCGCGCCAGACAACCGGGTCGGTCTCTTCCTTGAGCAAAAGATTGATGGACATCATCTGAATGCCCGTTTGCGTGTAGGCCGGGAAAATGTGTTCCCCGTCTCCTGTCGCCTTGTCGTGCACGCCGAACACCTTCGGGATGGAAGGGCCTGTCACGTCTGCGTCCAGGATGGCCGCGCGTGCGCCGTTTCTGGCCGCGTTCACCGCCAGCATGGAGGTGACCAGGGATTTCCCCACGCCGCCTTTGCCGCTGACAACCGCATATACCTTGCGCACCGTGGACAATTCGTTCAGCGAGGCGCGCATAGTCTGGGGCGCTTTCCTGTCCGAACAGGACGAGGCGCAATTCCCGCAATCATGATTGCAATCACTCATAGTCTGTCTTCCTTTCCTTAACGAAGAAATGCCGAACACATTCCGTCACTCCGTCCTGCATCCGACATTCCCGCTTATTCTGCCCGCAAACGGGCTGAAAAATTACTCGCTTTTAGATGATTCTGTTTCCGGAGCTTCCTTGGAGAGATACTTGTTGCCGACATAATATTCTCCTTCTTTCCCGCCTTCCGGCGTGAACTTGATCCGGCTGAACGTGCCATCCTCGCTGATGGCTACGCGAACGACCTTGTCGCCCTTCTTCAGGACACCGACGATGACCGCGCTGTCCTCAAAATTCGGAATCAGCCGAACGTTCAGGCTTTCCGCCGTCACATACAGTTCTTCGGGCTCATCCAGATTATTCAGGACGTCCAGTTTCTCCACCAGACATTTTGACTTGACATAGAAAGTTCCGTCTTCCACCTTGATCCGTGTCCATTCCCCGTCGGAAGAAACACCCGTCCGCGTCACGGCGTCGCCGTATTTCAGCTGGCCGGCCACAGAGGATTCAAGAATATCCGCGGTCTTGTGATAATTCAGTTCAATCACATACACAAACATCTGACCTTCCGCTTCGGTAAAGGTCAGCGGCTGCTTGGCATCGGTCTCCGTCTCGGTTTCCTTTTTCGTTTCGTCCGAACCCGCCGTTTCCTTTGCCGGATTGAACGTTTCCTTCTTTGTCGATTCGGTTTCCGAGGTTTTCTCGGTTCCGATACCGCAGGAAGCCAAAACACCGATCAGACTCACCACCATCAAAATGGCCAGCAACAAACTTAAAACCTTAAAGCGCATACAATACCCCCACCCCATTCGGGTCTAAATAATCTGATCGAAACTTGCCGGATTTCTCCGTATGCCCCCCACAGAACGCGCCCGATCGCCTCGCGCTCATGCACAAAAAAGTATAGCATACACCCAGACGGATGTCAAGGGCAAAACGGGGAAAAATCCTCCCCGGAGGCACAATTCGGGAGCGAAGGAAACGCAGGGAATTCTCCTGCTCCCGCCCGCATCAAAGCGGCAGTTCCATCTTCACTTTTTGCGGTTTCATACCCATTTTTTCATAAAAAGCCAAAGCTCCGTCGTTGCCCGTCCAGACATTCAGCGTGAGTTCGGCGCAGCCCATGTTGCGGCCGTACTCACAGACGTGTCCGAACAGGGCTGACGCCACCTTTTTGTGCCTCCATTTTTCGTCGACGCACAAATCGTCCAGGTACAGTTCGGTCCCGGGTGCCAGAACGCCTCCGTGTCTTTCTTCGAACCACAAAAAAGCATATCCGACCACAAGGTCCTCCTCCACGGCCACGAAAACGGGCCGTTCGGGATTCTCCAGCAGAGAGAGCAAATCCTCCCGGCTGTATTTTGTTTTTCCCACGAACAGATCCGGACGGATGGCGCGGTGCACACCGGCCACCTGCCCCAGCAGTTCCAGAATCCGGTCCGCATCGGCGGCCTGCGCTCTTCGGATTTCCATATTTTCCTCCTTACCGGAACGGAACCCCGTCCAGATTCAGCACCGAAGTGCGGATGATGTCCAGGTGTTCCTGAGCCGGATCCTTGTACAAAGAAAACCGGTTCTCGATTTCTTCCGCTATCTGCGCGGGACTCAGGGTCTCGCGGTTCGTCCCCGCACTGAGCAAAAGGTCCAGCCGGAGTTCTTCCTCCGTGCTTTCGATTTTCATCTGTTCAATGACGTCCGCGGTCGCCACGTCGTGCTCGCCCGACTTGGTCTTCTTCCGGATCCTGGTTCCGGGATCCCTCAGGCAGGCTTCCACTTCGCCGGCCGTCGGAAAAGCGGTCTGAGGGCAGGTGAACCGGATGGTATAAGCGGCATATCCGATGTCCGAGAACTTCATCTCGGGGGCATAGGCCTCAAGCACCTGCATCTCATCGGTCAGCGCGGCGTTCAGCCGTCTTTTCACTTCCTCAAATTCAATCTTGCGGTCCAGCCGGACGTCCATATATTCGCACCGGCTCTGTACGCCGATCGGCAAAGGCAGCGCGAAAACGACCTTCGCGTGGGGATTGAACCCCTGCGTGTACCAGACCGGAATCCCCGCGCGGACCAGGATGCGCATCATCGAACGCTGCAGGTCCAGATGGGAGATGTACTGAAGATGCCCGACCTTGAAGAACCTGAGCCGCACCGTTTCAAACAACTCCAGCGGCTCACCCTGCTGACGGAGGAACGGACCGCCCGGCTTTACTGTTTCTTCCTGTATTTCGGACACCATGTCAGCTTCCCTCCCAATGCGTTCGCGCCACAGCCCGAGCAGGCTTCCTTGCAGTTCGGCGTGGTCTCTCCCTGATAGGCTTTGGCCCGTTCACGGAGCAAAAACTCCTTTTTGACTCCTATGTCGATGATGTCCCAGGGAAGAACCTCATCCAGCCCGAAGGCGCGGTTGGCGTAAAAGGCGGGATCGATGCCGCACCGGGCAAACACATCCAGCCACTTGTCGTAATCAAAAAACTCGTCCCAGGCGTCAAACCGGAACCCTTCCTCGCAGGCCAGGGCCAGAGCCCGGCTCAGCCTCCGGTCGCCTCTTGCCAGCACCGCTTCGATGCGCGATACCTTGGCGTCGTGATGTTGGTAGCGGATTTTGCGGTTGGTGATGCATTCCGCCAGATATTTCTGCTTTTCGGCCAGGGATTCCATGGTATCCTGCGCCTCCCATTGGAAAGGCGTGAAGGGTTTGGGGATAAAGCAGGACACACTGACCGTGACCGTAACCGGCCGGCGGCTGTGCCCCGGCGTGGCATAGTAGTGGTCCACGATGTGCTCGGCCAACTCGGCAATGCCGCGGATGTCCTCGTAGGTTTCGGTCGGCAGGCCGTTCATGAAATACAGTTTGACCGTATCCTTTCCGGCCGCAAACGCGATGCCGGTGGCATGTTTGATGTCCTCTTCGGTTACATTCTTGTTGATGACGTCCCGCAGTCTCTGCGTGCCCGCCTCGGGCGCAAAAGTCAGGGAGGAGGAGCGTACGGACGCCACCTTGTCCATCAGTTCCTTGGAAAAACTGTCGGCCCGCAGGGACGGCAGGGACAGACTGACCTTGTTGGGTACCGTCCAGGCCAGCAGTTTGTCCGTCAGTTCCTCCAGACGCGGGTAATCGCTGATGGAGAGCGACGTCAGGGAAACTTCCTCGTATCCCGTGTTTTCAAACAGGCAGATGGCCTGTTCGTTGAGCGTATCCGGACTCTTGTCCCGGACCGGGCGGTACACCATGCCCGCCTGGCAGAACCGGCAGCCGCGGATGCAGCCCCGGTACACTTCCAGCATGATGCGGTCCTGCACCGTCTCGATGTACGGAACCACGACTTTCTTCGGGAAGTATGCCGTATCCATATCCGCCACAATGCGCTTCTTCACCTGCCGGGGAATGTCGTCGCAGACCGGCGTATACGCGCGGATGGTCCCGTCGTCGTTGTACGTCACCTCGAACAGAGAGGGAACGTACACGCCGGGAATGGTCCGCGCGGCCTCGTGCAGAAAACCGGAACGGGTATAGGTTCCTTCCTCCTTCATCCGGACGTACAGCCTGACGATTTCGGGCAGCATTTCCTCCCCTTCTCCGATGTTGAACAGATCGAAGAAATCCGCAATCGGCTCGGCGTTGTACGAGCAGGGACCTCCCCCGATGACCAGGGGCATATCCTCGGTCCGGTCTTTCGCGTACAGCGGCATATGGGCCAGACGGAGCATATTCAGGACGTTGGTGTAACACATTTCATACTGCAGGGTGAACCCGATGAAATCGAACCGGGTCAGCGGATCTCCGCTTTCCATGGCGCACAGCGGAAGGTTGTGCTTTTCCATCTGCTCCTGCATATCCACCCAGGGAGCGTAGACGCGCTCACACCAGATTTTCGGGTCTTCGTTGAGCACCCCGTAAAGCAGCCGGACGCCCAGATTGGACATCCCGATTTCGTAGGAATCCGGGAAGCAGAACGCGAACCTGGCCACGACGGATTCGGGATCCTTGAGGATCTGTCCGAATTCTCCGCCCGCATACCGGCCCGGTTTCTGCACCGCTTTCCAAATTCCCGCGTATTCTTTCTTTTCTTCCATAATCTACCTGTTGCTTACTTGCAATTCTTATTTTCCGTTTTTCTTTTTCGAGTGACGCCGGATGTACTCCTCTTCCTGCGCGCGGCGTCCTCCGCTCTGTGCCTTTTTCCGCCTGGAATCCTTTTGCTGGACGCGGACACGCTGGGAAGGCCGGACGAAATTCTCCCTGTGCAGGAAAATGGAACTCAGGCACCAGGCGCTCTGATACACCGCGATGGTCAGGCCGTTGCAAAGCGACAACTGTCCCGCCAGAGTCAGCGCGACCGTCAGGCCGGCTCCGATGAACAGGGACACCCAGCCCCGCACAATCGCCCCGCGGTTGTACCGCTCAAGCCGGCGGTCAGTCTTGATGACCTCGGCCAGGCCCAGTTCGCTGCGCGCCAGCATGTCACAGTCCTCATCCTCCGACACGAATTCCTCTTCAAACCACAAAGGCTTGTACACTTTCACCGGTACTGCCTTGCCCACCCGGGCCTTGGACAGAAACCGGTCGGAAAGGTTGGGGTCGTACGAATAGATGGCGGTCTGCAGTCCCATGGACGCCATATCCCAGACAATCCGCTCGAAGGTAGGCTCGGACACGTAGGTGACTTCGAGCATCAGACTCAGCTGTCCGTCCACCGCCACATACACGCAGGCCGTGTTTTCGGCCGTTTTCAGTTCATATTGGGCCAGCGTATCGGGCACAAGAATGCCCTTGGCATGCAGGTACGGCCCGGCGCCGACCATCACGTGTCTTCCGTCACAGTCGCAGCAGAAACCGTTCTGCGCCATATCGGTCACCGTTCCCGGAACGACCTTGTCGTTGTTGCGGTAGGACGTATCGATCCAATACTCGGGCGTTCCCCCAACGGCCGCGGCCGCGGCGGAAACCAGGTTCATACAATCCACGAGCGAAACGTCGCCGATCAGCCGAGGCTTGAGGTCCAGCATGGAATTGTACATCAGCCGGTCGCTGAAGACGACCGACGTAGTCAGTTTCACCTTCTTGTCGGAATCCGTCAGCAGTTCATCCTGCCTGGACCATCTGGTGCGGCCCAGAGTCTCGCCCGTACAGTTTCCGATTTCAGTTGCGCCCTTCTCGGCCAGATACCGGGAAGCCTTCCACTGCGGGAAGACATACCCGATCAAAAGGGAGACCGGCAGTCCGAACTGACACAGCAATATGAAAATCTGCAGCGTACGGGACGCAATCCCCGCCGTCGCCGGGTCGGCGCTCATCTGCACGCCATAGGCCGCCATGCTGCCCGAAAAGGCGACAAGCAGCGTCGCGAGCAGCAGATAGAAAATCACTTTGTAATGTTTCGGATACCGGGCCGCGCGCGCAAAATAGTTGCGGACCCGCCAGGTCCGGGTCGCCCCGAGTTTGACCGAATCCTCGTCCATATCCCGCACATACGGAACCTTTCCGTCGTCGTACACTCTGGCGCGCATCCGGTGCGGCAGGGGCTTGAGCACCCATTTGACCCCGTCTGCGGTCGCCACGTCAAACGACAGGCGTTCCTTGTACAGCGTGAAGAAGTCGCAGACCAGTCCCCACAGCAGCGCCGCGACAGCCGGAACATGATAGAGCAGCAGCTCGTCTCCGTCGTGGAAAATCATCAAAAGGACGTCGTATACCAGCGTTGTCAGAAGCATGACGCTCTGCACCGACCAGGGGATCGGTTTGCAGAAAAGCAATCCCTTGATTCCCTCCCAGATTTTCCGGTAGCATATAAGCGCCGCCAGAATCATGAACTGCATGCTGATCAGGATGTTCCAGACCGGCTCGACGGACACGCCCGACTCTCCGGCCCATTCCAAAAGGCCCGTCAGTTTGACCGAATCAAAGAAAGCGGTCAGGACAAGCAGCACGACCGTAAAGAACACGCGCAAGCGGAGCCGTTTGCGGCTCGCGTCAAAGCGGGCGTGCGCCTTTTCAATCTGCTCCGGTCTGCCCGAATATTCCTCTCCGGGATATCCGAACACGAACGATTCCGGTTCGGGCTGTCTGTTCTGGCTCCTGGCCCGGTGCAGGACGCGTTCGACCCGTTCCGCGCCTGCGGCGTGAACCGAATCCGCGGCAAATCCGATGCTGTTCATCATCAATATGTCTTCGTCGCTCAGTTCCTTGGCAGCCGGATCCCGGGGATAGCTGAAAGCGGTCTCCCTCTTTCCCTTCCTCAGGGACCTGCCCTGTCCCGCGTCCAGCCCGAAAGCTTCCTGCAGGGATGCCTCGTCCTGCGCGTGGGGATCTTCGCTGAGCAGCGAAGTTTCCTCATTCCCCGGTTTTTCCTCCCGGTATACCGGCACATTTTCCCGGGTCCAGACCTGCTCGGGGTCGAGTTCCTCCCCGTCCTGCCCGTCCGGCTCTTCTCCGTCAGAGTCAGGTTCCTGCTCTCCGTCCGGGAATTCGGAAGACTCTTCGTCCGGGGAATCGTCCCCGGCAACCGGCGTTTCGGACCCGTCGCTCTCCTGCGCCGTTTCCTCTTCTTCCCCGTATTCCGCTTCTGCCGGATGGAACGGTTCAGTCGTGTTGACCGGTTCAACTGTGTTGGCCGGTTCAACCGTGTTGGCCGGTTCAACCGTTTCGGCTGTGTCCTGCGGTTCATCCGGTTCGGGTTTTGCGCCTTCCTGCGCATCCGGTATCTCTTCGGGCCCGGGCTCCTCGGGCCCGGCATCCGACAAGTCCTCTGTCTCTTCGGCTTCAGGGCCGGTCCCGGATTGTATCAGGTCATCGTATTCTTCACAATCCGGTCCGTTGGCCGCGGGTTCGGTGATTTCTTCCCCGCCATCCCCGCTGTCCGTCTCGGGCACGTCCGTCTCGGACACGTCCGTCTCGGACACGTCCGTCCCGGACGATTCCTTCGGCTCGGACTCGGAAATCTGAACGCCCGCCATGCGGGCCATTCTCGCCCTGGCAATCCGGCTGGCCGTGCTTCGGTGAGTCGGCGGAACGTCGGGTTCGGCCGGCTCATCGGGCTCTTCGGCTGCTTCGGGTTCTTCCCCGAAGAATTTCTCTTCCGATGCCGTTTCCGTGTCGTCCGTCGGTTCCGTGTCATCCGTCGGTTCCGTATCGGTCTGCTCGGATTCCTCCCAGGGCAAATCCATGCCGGCGTCGGACTCTTCCCCGGGCGCTTCCTCTTTCCGGGACGGCGCAGGACCTGCCGCGTTGGCGTGACGGGCCAGGATATCCTCGATCCGGTGCTTCTCCTCAGGCGACAAATCGCTTCCGGAAGAACTGCCGGACGGAGCAAGCCCGCCCTGCGCCACGCGGGATTTCAATTCCCGGGCGCTGCTCAAATCCTGATGCCTGTGTTTTTTCTTCTGGCTCATGTAATCTCCGTTCTGTCAGCCCCTGACTGAAACTTGCTTTGCGCCTTCTTCAATGCCGCTGCCTTGCCGCTTCGCACAACAGCACGGCGGCCGCCGTAGACACATTGAACGAATTGACTTTTCCGTACATGGGAATGGAAACGATTTCGTCGCTCGTCTTCTTGAGGAGTTCGGAAACACCCTCGCCTTCGCTTCCCATGATCAGGGCGCAGCCCACCGTGAAATCGATTTCGGTATACGGTTTGCCCTGCGCTTCCGCGGCATAGACCCAAAGGCCCATTTCCTTCAGCTGCCGCACCGTACTGGCCAGATTGGCCACTTTGGCAACGGCCATATGCTCGATGGCGCCCGCGCTGGCTTTGCTGACCAGCGGAGACAAACCTGTGGAACGTCGCTTCGGAATGATGATGCCGTGCGCTCCGGCGCCTTCGGCGCAGCGGATGACGGCGCCCAGGTTGTACGGATCGGTAATGCCGTCCGCAATGACCAGCAAAGGCTTTTCTCCCCGGTCGTGCGCAATCTGAAGCAAATCTTCCACCGTGCAATAGTCTTTTTCCGCCGCAAAGGCGACGATTCCCTGGTGCGGAGCAAATCCCGCAATCTCATCCAGTTTGGCCTTGTCGGACTCCACGACCGGAATTCCCTTCTCAACGGCCCGCGCCACCAGTTCCACGATCGAACCCTCGCGCTGCCCGTGCTGCACCAGGATTTTATCCACGGTCCTCTCCGACCGGAGCAGTTCCCGAACGGCGTTCCGCCCGATGACGGCCAGGTTTTCCATCTCTCCGTGCACCGAATCTTCGCTCTCACGCAGATCCTCCGGGCTGACCGGGGCAGGTTCGGGACGCTGGTTCTCCTCGTGGCGGGGTTTCCCGTGCGGAACAAATCCGCCTTTTCTGCCGTTGCCTTGACCGGGACGGCGTCTGAACTTGTCATGATACTCGTTAGGCATCGGATGCTCCCTCCTGTGCGCAAATCATCCGGAAAACCGTCTTCAGGGTTTTCCAGAACACTTCAACTGACCGCAGTTCCATCTTTTCGCCCGGCGAATGAATGTCGTACAGATTCGGTCCGACCGAAATGATATCCAGATCCGGGCGTTTCTCAAACAGAAGCCCGCATTCCAGTCCCGCGTGAATCACCAGCGGCTCGATGCTGCCTCCGCTGACCCGGGAATAGGCCTCGGACCAGAGTTTGCGGACCGCGGATTCCGGGTCTGCCACCCAGCCGGGATATTTGGCGTAATGGCGCGCCGTTGCGCCGAGAACGGCGGCGTACTGATCGAGCTGGCGGGTGGAAGCGGCCAGCTGGCTGTCGTAAGCCGAGCGGGTGGAAAAGACCAGGTCGACCGTATCCCCCTCGGTCCGGATCACCCCCAGATTCCGTGAAAATCCGACCAGGGTCGGAATGTCGGGATCCATGGAAAAGACGCCGTTCTGAACCGTGGAAAGAAGGAAGACCAGATTCCGGGTCCAGGTCTGCCCCATCGGCTTCAGGCTGCACCCCGGCAAAAGGGCGCATTCCCATTTCGCGCTGCAGTCCGGCCCGCGCAGAATGCGGAAAATCTCATCCCGCTCCCGTTCGAAACAGGCAGTAAACGCCTCCAGATCCTTTTTCTTTACGGCGACGACCGCCTCGCATTCCCGGGGAATGGCATTGTCCTTGGATCCGCCCCGGACGGAAATGAGACGGTACGGTACGGTTTCCAGAAGAGTGGCCAGCATCCGGCCGCTTACGCGGTTGGCGTTTCTTCTGCCCTTGTTGATATCCTCACCCGAATGTCCTCCGCAAAGGCCGGACAAAAACAGGCGGACCGGCACCGAATCCGGATAGTCCTCCCTTTCAGGACGGAAAGTCAGGTCCGAACGGATGCCGCCGCAGCAGCCCGTAATGATTTCCGAAAGGCTGGTGCTGTCCATGTTGATCATCCGATGGGCGGTGATGAGAGAGGTGTCAAATCCTTTCGCCCCGTCCAGTCCCACTTCCTCGGAAGCGGTAAAGAGACATTCGACCGCCGGGTGTGGCTCAATCGCGCCGTTCAGCACGGCCAGCATCACCGCCACGGCGATTCCGTCATCCGCGCCCAGGGTCGTGCCTCTGGCGCGCAGGTATCCGTCCTCGATGTAAAGGTCCAGCGGGTCGGTATCAAAATTGTGGTCGCAGTCCGCGTTTTTCTCGGCGACCATATCCGTATGCCCCTGCAGAAGCACGGGGGGCACATGCTCGTATCCGGGAGTGGCCGGCATCCGGATAAACACGTTGCGGTCCTTGTCCGTTGCGGCGAAGAATCCTTTCTCTTTTGCAAAATCCATCAGCCAGGCGGCCACTTTCTCCTCGTGGTAGGAGGCCCTGGGAATTTGGCTCAGTTCGCAGAACCAATACAGGGGGGACATCGGGTCCTGATGCAGCATTTCCACTTGTTTATCCATTGCTAAATTACCATCCTTATCTTCATCTTCATTCGGTTTGAGGGAAGAATCCCTCAATCGTTCTTTTTCATATCCACAATCGCGGCGCGGAGGCCCAGGATCACGCACCGCTGGGGCGTTTCGGCCCGAACGGTCTTCACGCCGGTCATCCGGGTGATCAGATCCCCCAGACCCCGAAGCTGGCTTCCTCCCCCGGTCAAGAGAATCCCGTTGTTGAGAATATCGGGCAACAGCTCGGGCGGCGCTTTTTCAATCAGGCGCTGAATGGCTTCCACCAATCGGAGCGCCTGCACGGCCAAAGGGTCCTCCAGTTCCGCGGAACTCAGAAAAATCTCAAAAGGCAAACCGGTTTTCTGATTGCGCCCCTTCACCTTATGCACCACTTCGGGAAAGCGCCGGCTCAAAAGCCCCATGTGCCATTTGATCCGTTCCGCCCTTTCCTCCCCCACCAGAAGTCCGCGGGATGTGCGCAGGTATTGGAGAATGGCGGCATCGAACGCGCGTCCGCCCCAGGGCAGGAAAGCATTCTGCACGACCCCGTTCAGGGAGAGCAGCGCCAGCTCGGTCTTGCCTGAACCGATGTCCACCACCAGCCGGCCGACCGGCCTTGAAAGATTGACTCCCGCGCCCATGGCGGCCGCCCGGGAGGTCTCCACCAGATACGTCCGGCTGACGCCTGCCTCGCTCAGGGCCATCATCAGGTTGCGGGTCTGCACGTCGTTCAGCCCGCTCGGAACCGACAGCACCACATTGGGCTGCCGGATCATCGTGCCGCAGGCCGAGCGCAAAAAGTATTGAATCAGCTGCAAGGCCAGATTGTAATGCTCCACCGCGCCCGAACGGATGGGGCGGACCGACCGCTCGGCTCCGGCGCTCCGGCCGACCAGCTGCAAGGCGTCACGGCCGTAACGCAGTACTTCTCCGTTCATCCGGCTTACGCTGACCACCGAAGGTTCCTCGAGCAGGATTCCCTGCTCCCGGGTGCAGATCCGAATGAAATCCGAACCGATGTCCATCCCGATCGTCTCCTGGCGGGCCAGGCGCAGCAGGCGGTGAAAAAAACCGTCCCCGCGGGTCGTCTTGGCAGCCTTGTCCGCCGTCTTATTCAGTTTCGGCTCCTTGGATGTCGCTGCCATACTTTTTCCTTCCGTCCCAGAACCGGTTTTACGGGAGTCCCTGAGACTCCGGATCCGGTCTTTCTCTCTTTCGGTTATTTATTATCGGTCAGCCAGAACGCCAGATTGGAATAACGCAAAGCCTGGCGGTTGTTCTGGACCATGGTCTGAACGGTTTCCTTCCGGCCGACCAGGATGACCATGACCCTGGCGCGGGTCACTGCGGTATACAGCAAATTCCGCGTCAGAAGCATACGGGGCGCATTCCCCAGCGGGATGATGACGTACGGGTATTCGGATCCCTGTCCCTTGTGAACCGTCATGGCATAAGCCAGTTCCAGGTCCTCCAGCAGGTCGAACCCGTATTGCACCACCCGGTTGTCAAACCGGATCACCAGGTTCGACTCGGACGTATCAATGTCCTCAATGACACCGATGTCCCCATTGTATATACCTGTCCCTGTTTTTCCTTTTCCCTCGCCAAGAAGCGCGGAAACCGGAGCGGCAGGCTCGTCTGTCTTCCATTCGATTTCGTAATTGTTCCGGGTCTGCATCACCTTGTCGCCCACCCGGAAGCAGGTCTCCCGGAACTGCTTTTCCTTTTTGGAGGGAGAAGGCGGATTGAGGACCGCCTGGAGAGACACGTTGAGATTCTCGGTTCCCGCCTCCCCTTTCCGGGTCGGGGAAATCACCTGGATGTTCTCTCCGATCTTTTCCCCGTAGGCCTTGGGCAGCCGCCGGGACACCAGGTCCACCACCGTGCGGACGATCTGCGCATCCTGCTCGCAGGGAAGAAAGAAGAAATCGCTCTTCTTCTCGCCCAGCTCGGGCATCTTTCCCTGATTGATGGCGTGCGCATTGGTCACGATCAGGCTGGTTCTCGCCTGCCGGAACACCTCGGTCAGGCAGATGGTGGAAAAACACTGACTGCGGATCAGATCCTGCAGCACATTTCCCGCGCCGACGCTGGGAAGCTGGTCCGCGTCCCCGATGATAATCAGCCGCGCTCCGGGTTTTATGGCCGCAAGCAAAGCGGCTGTCAGCTGGCAATCCAGCATGGAAGCCTCGTCCACAATCACCACGTCGGATTCAAGCAGATGACTCTCGTCCCGGTTGAAGTGCGCCTCTCCCCGCGGTCCCTGGAGGACGTTGGTCATGGACTGCATCTCCCCGTTGACTCCCTGATATTCCAGCAGCCGGTGGACGGTCATGGCCTCGTGCCCGGTCGAATCCGAAAGGCGCTTGGCGGCACGTCCGGTGGGCGCGCACAGATCCACCCGGTAATCCATCCGTTCAAACATATGGATCAGAGCGCGTACAATCGTGGTTTTTCCGGTTCCGGGACCTCCGGTCAGAATCAGGACGCCGCTCTCCATCGAACTGTAAATCGCCTTCTTCTGCTCACTTGCGTACTCGATTCCGTTCCGCTCTTCCTCGTCTCGGACAAATACCTGGGCATTCTCCACCCCTATGACCGCGCATTTGCGGTCAAGCAGGAGCAGTTTTCTCGCGATCATCCGCTCGCTGTTGTAAATGGAAGGCAGATACAGGTAGGTTTCCCCTTCCACCGCAACGGCATAGAGAGAACCGTCCCCGATGCAGCGCGCAATGCATTCGTCAGCCAGGCCTTCGGGCGCATTGAGCAGATGCTTCATCACTTCCAGCAGTTTCTTGCGGGGCAGGCAGGTGTGTCCGTTCTGCGAGGCGACCGTGGACAGACAGTATTTCGCACCGGATTTGAGCCGCACTTCCGAATCCTCCGCCACCCCCATCTCGCGGGCAAAGCGGTCGGCGGTTTCAAAGCCGATTCCGTCAATCTCGTCGCAGAGGCGGTAAGGCTCGTGCCGCGCAATTTCCACGCACCCGCTTCCCCACTGCCGGTAAATCCGCTGAATGACGGCCGGTCCGAAATACTTCTGGAAAAACACAAGGGTCGTCCGGAAGCCCTCCTTCTGCTTGAACTCCGCGGAGATCTGCCTGGCCTTCTTCAGACTGATGCCGGGGATATCGGAAAGAAACTCGGGATGATTTTCCAGCACCTCGAACGACTCCTTGCCGAACAGATCGACGATCTTACGGGCGGTTTTGGGACCGATGCCCGGAATGGCCCGGGAAGACAGATAGCGCAGGATGGATTCAATGTCCGCCGGAACCAGTTTTTCATAGGACGAAACCTGAATCTGGCGTCCGTATTTCGGGTTGAGAACCCACTTCCCGTAGAGTTTGACCGAATCCCCCTCCTGAATGTAGGGAAGAATCCCGCAGATGGTGACCACTTCCGGCCCGTTTTGCTCGCACCCGAGATCGCACACCGCGTATCCCGTGTCCTCGTTCTTGTAGATCACGCGCAAAATGGATCCGGTATACTGTTCTTCCTGTGCCTTTTGCGTTTCCTTCTCCGCCATGCCTTCTCCTGTTCCCTGTCTTACCGGCACTCTTCCTTCAGACGCGCCGCCAGATCTCTTTCCTCCCAGGGCGCCTTCAGATCCTCACGCCCCATATGTCCGTACGCGGCGAGCGACTTGTAAATCGGGCGCCGCAGATCAAAGTTCTGTATGATGGCCGCCGGACGCAAATCAAACAGGCGGTTGAGCGCCGCCGCGATTCTGGCCTCGTCCGTACGGGCCGTACCGAAGGTTTCCACCAGCACCGAAACCGGGCGTGCCACCCCGATGGCGTATGCGACCTGCACCTCGCAGCGGCTCGCAAGACCGGCCGCCACCACGTTCTTGGCCAGATACCGGGCGGCATAGGACGCGCTTCGGTCCACCTTGGTCGGGTCTTTGCCCGAAAAGGCTCCGCCTCCGTGGCGGGAATAGCCGCCGTACGTGTCCACGATGATTTTCCGGCCGGTCAGGCCCGTATCTCCTGCCGGACCGCCGATCACGAACCGCCCGGTCGGGTTGATCAAGATCTTGGTGTTCTGGTCCATCATGGATTCCGGAATCACCTTCTTCACCACCTCGCGGATCAGGTCTTCCCGGATTTGCGGCAGCTCGACGCTGTCGCTGTGCTGGCTGGAGATGACCACCGTATCCACGCGGACCGGTCTGTCGCCCTCGTATTCCACGGTCACCTGTGTCTTTCCGTCCGGGCGAAGATAAGGAAGCACTCCCTCCTTGCGCACCGCCGTAAGCCGCTTTGCCAGTCTGTGGGCGAGTGAAATGGGCAGCGGCATCAGCTCGGGCGTTTCGTCGCAGGCGTATCCGAACATCAGGCCCTGATCCCCGGCGCCGGTATCCAGCGTGTCGGTCAGCGTGCCTTCCTTTGCCTCCATCGAACGATCCACGCCCATTGCGATATCCGGCGACTGGTCGTGAATGGAGTTCAATACCGCGCAGCTGTCGCAGTCGAACCCGTATTTCGCACGGGTATACCCGATTTCCCGGATGGTCTGACGCACCACCGAGGAAATATCCACATACGCATTGGTCGTAATTTCTCCCATAACCATCACAAGTCCCGTGGTGGTTACGGTCTCGCAGGCCACGCGGGACATCGGATCCTGCCTGAGGATTTCATCCAGGATTGCATCCGAAATCTGGTCGCAGATTTTGTCGGGATGTCCTTCCGTTACGGATTCACTTGTAAAAAAATGTTTTGTCATATGCACCTCCGCGTACACGCATACGTACGCCTATACATAGTTATTCAAATTAAAGTATAGCATAAAGGCACGCAAAGTGCAACCCGTTTTTGCCATCTTGAACCCGCCGTTTGCGGCGCCGTTTTCGGCTGTTTCAAAGACCTTCTCACTCCCGTTTTCTGTTACTTACTGCTGCATCATGACGACAGACGGCTTATTTCGGTGTCATCCATAAGGAAGGCCTGAGCCAATTCGGCAGGACGCTTGGCCTTGTTGACAAGAACGTCAAATCGTGTTATGATGCAGTCACGTCCCAAAGGGACAAAACGGACACAAGGGGGGCCTTATGATAGAAGCAATTGAAAATTTTCTGACCAATGGCGTCGGACCCCATCTGAGTGTCCTCATTTGTTCCATGATTCCCATCATAGAGCTGCGGGGAGCCATCCCGCTGGGGATCGGGCTGGGACTCAATCCGTGGCTCACGCTGCTGCTGGCGATTACGGGCAATATGATTCCGGTCCCCTTCATCCTTTTGCTGATCAAGAAGTTCGTCGGCTGGTGCGCCAGGTCCAAGGTCAGGTTCCTGCAGAAATTCGGTGAGTTCCTGATCCGGAAAGCCGAAAAGAACCGCAACAAAATCGAGCGGTTCGGTTTCTGGGGCGTCGCGCTCTTCGTAGCGATTCCGCTTCCCGTTACCGGCGCGTGGACGGGTTCTCTCGTTTCCGCCTTCATCGACCTGAAATTCTGGAAAGCCGTCCTTTCCTGCCTGTGCGGACTGATTGTTGCAGGATTCATCGTCCTGGGCATCACCGTGGGCATCTCGGCCCTTTTCAGTTGATCCGTCGAAAAAACACTGGCGAGCTGTTTCGGCTCGCCAGTATTTTTATAGAACTGCCTCAGCAGTCTTACTTGTCCACAAGGACAAAAGTCCCGTTCAGATAAAGAATAAAGAACAGCACCGAAGCAACCAGAAGTGCGCCTCCCAGCACCAGCACGAAGACGGATTTCCGGGTAAATTTGATTTCCCTCTGACCGTCCTGAATGAAATGCGCGGCTCGCAGCGCCGTTACAACCGGCTTATAGAAAAGCAGGGTCAAAGACGCGTTCAGGACTGCTTTCGCAATGTTAAAAGGCAATAATAACAAAGGAATTGACTCAATAACTTTCTCAAGTTCTGTGCCTAAATAAATTGGTGTAATCAAGAGATTCATCCCAATCATCACCGCCGTCATGCCCGCGACAGACCCGCCGAGTCCGGCAATGGCCGCTCCGATCGTGCGCCGCCGTCTGTAAATCAGACTCGCAATGCACGCGAAGGCAGCCGTGGATACAAAGTTCATCAAAAGGCCCCAAAGTCCCGTTCCGCTGATGGTCGCGAACTCCAGAAGAGACACGACCGCCGACATGATCAGAGCCGCAAGCGGACCGTAAAACAGACCTGCAATGGTTATGACGGCATCCTTCATATCAAAGGTCAGAAAACCCACGTTGATATGGAGGATAAACTCGCATGCATACGCAAGAGCGGTAAAGATGGCCATGGCGACCACTTTCCGCACCACCGAAGCGGTATCGCCGCGGCGGGAGAGGATTCCGCGCCCCCCGCGTCTTTTCGTCTCCTTTGGCGCATCCGGGCCTCCATCGTCCGGGGTGCTCTGTTCCTCCTCTGCGTTTGCGTCGTACCGGTTGTCCCAGATGTTTTTCTCTTCGTCTTCCGTATCGGGAACAATCCCGTTTTTTTCCTTTTCTCCCATGTTCCTCTCCTTTCGTGGAGAAGAATAATAGTCAAACCAACCCCCAATTAAAAAAAGAAAAGCTCCGCGCAAAACGGGGCCTTGTTTTTTTGGGAAACACCGGAACGAAGTCCGGTTCCATTGATTATTATCCTTTTCCCATCCAGACTGTACTGTCGGCACAGGACTTACACCTGTTCAGCTCCCTAAGGCTCGCGGGCTTTCACCGCCGGTATGGAATTTCACCAATCCCCAAAGATAGTTTGAATAAGGCCAGGGGAAGGTAACCCTTCCCCTGTGCTTTAAAGAGTGTGATTACTCGATGATCGAGGAAACGACGCCGGAACCAACGGTTCTGCCACCCTCACGGATAGCGAAACGAAGACCCTGCTCGCAAGCGATAGGAGTAATCAGTTCAACGGTCATATCCACGTTGTCACCGGGGCGGCACATCTCAACGCCTTCAGGAAGGCTGATGGTGCCGGTAACGTCGGTGGTTCTGAAATAGAACTGCGGTCTGTAACCTGCGAAGAACGGCTTGGAACGGCCGCCTTCCTTCTCGGTCAGAACGTAAACGTGACCAACAAACTTGGTGTGCGGATGAACGGAACCCGGCTTAGCCAGAACCTGGCCTCTTTCGATTTCGTCCTTCGCGATACCACGGAGCAGAGCGCCGATGTTGTCGCCTGCTTCTGCCTGCGGCAGCAGCTTGTGGAACATTTCGACACCGGTAACGGTTGTGGATTTCTTCTCATCGGACAGACCGACGATTTCAACCACATCACCGACTTTAACGGTACCACGCTCAACTCTACCGGTTGCAACGGTACCACGACCGGAAATCGAGAAGACGTCCTCAACCGGCATCAGGAACGGCAGTGCGGACTGACGCTCAGGAGTCGGAATGTATTCGTCAACTTCCTTCATCAGTTCCCAGATGCAAGCATACTCGGGAGCATCCGGATCCTTGGAAGTGGATTCAAGAGCATTACGAGCGGAACCGCGGACAACCGGAATGTCGTCGCCCGGGAAGTCGTAAGAGGAAAGCAGATCGCGGATTTCCATCTCAACGAGGTCGAGCAGTTCTTCGTCATCAACGAGGTCTACCTTGTTGATGAAAACAACAATGGCAGGAACGCCAACCTGACGGGCGAGCAGAACGTGCTCACGGGTCTGCTGAAGCGGTCCGTCTGTGCCGGCAACAACCAGGATAGCGCCATCCATCTGAGCTGCACCGGTAATCATGTTCTTGACATAGTCAGCGTGCCCGGGGCAGTCAACGTGTGCATAGTGACGTTTTTCAGTTTCGTACTCAACGTGACGGGTATTGATTGTAATACCTCTTGCCTTTTCCTCCGGTGCGTTATCGATCTGGTCATAAGCCAGGAACTCGATATTACCGTTCTTCAGAGAAAGAACTTTGGTAATTGCAGCAGTCAGAGTGGTTTTACCATGGTCAACGTGACCAATGGTACCAATGTTTACGTGGGGCTTGGTTCTTTCAAAGGTTTGCTTTGCCATTTTGAAAATCCTCCATAAAATTTTTCTTAGTTTTCGCTGCCCTTACGGGACTTAATAATGGTTTCCATAATAGACTTCGGCACTTCTGCGAAGTGAGAAGGCTCCATGGTGTATTGTCCGCGGCCCTGCGTTCTGGAACGCAAATCGGTTGCATAGCCGAACATCTCGGACAGCGGAACGTTGGCGGAGATTTCGGTGGTGCCGTTGTTGTCTTCCGTACCGAGAATCTGTCCGCGGCGGCCAATCAGGTTGCCCATGACATCTCCCATGTACTCGGACGGCAGAACGACCGTCACCTTCATGATCGGTTCGGTCAGAACCGGATCCGCCAGTTTGGATGCCTCCTTGAAGGCCAGAGAGCCGGCAATCTTGAAGGCCATTTCGGACGAGTCAACCTCATGATAGGAACCATCGTACAGAGTGACTTTGACGTCCACCACATTGTACCCGGCCAGAACACCGGACTGCATAGCGCCCTGGATACCCTGGTTGACGGGTTCGATGTATTCCTTCGGAATTGCGCCTCCGGTCACTGCGTTGATGAACTCATATCCCTTGCCGGGCTCGTTCGGCTCGACAATGATCTTGACATGTCCGTACTGACCGGCACCACCGGACTGCTTCTTGTACTTATATTCGTAATCCACGCGTTTGCGAATGGTCTCTTTATAAGCAACCTGAGGCTTACCGATGTTTGCTTCGACTTTGAATTCGCGAAGCAGACGGTCCACAATGATTTCCAGATGCAATTCGCCCATTCCGGCGATGATGGTCTGTCCGGTTTCATCATCCGTATAAGTCCGGAAGGTCGGGTCTTCCTCCGCCAGTTTGGCAAGAGCAATTCCCATCTTTTCCTGACCGGCACGCGTCTTGGGTTCAATCGCCACGCGGATAACCGGTTCCGGAAATTCCATGGACTCCAGGATGACCGGATGTTTCTCATCGCACAGAGTGTCTCCGGTTGTCACGTTCTTGACGCCCACCACAGCCGCAATATCGCCGCTGAAGCATTCGTCAATATCCGTACGCGTATTGGCATGCATCAGAAGGATGCGTCCCATACGCTCTCTTCTTTGTTTCACGGAATTGTACACGGTGTCGCCCGCGTTCAGATGACCCGAGTAAACACGGAAGAAGCAGAGTTTTCCGACGAACGGATCGGTCATGATCTTGAACGCCAAAGCCGAGAAGGGCTCTTCGTCCGATGCATGACGGTCTTCTTCCTCCCCGGTTTCCGGGTTGGTTCCGCGAATGGAAGGAATGTCCGTAGGAGCAGGCAGATAATCCACGATCGCATCGAGGAGTTTCTGTACGCCCTTGTTACGATAGGAGGTTCCGCAGACGACCGGAACGATTTCATTGGCGATGGTTGCCTTACGGATGGCGGCCTTGATTTCCTCAATGGAAATCTCCTCGCCTTCCAGGTACTTCTCCGCAATTGCGTCGTCCGTATCCGCCAGAGCTTCGATCATGGCATCCCGATATTGCTGAGCCTTTTCCATCATATCTTCCGGAATCGGTTCGACGCGAATGTCGTTGCCTAAATCATCGTAATAGCCAAACGCTTCCATTGTCAGCAGGTCGATAATTCCTCTGAAAGCACCCTCCGCTCCGATCGGCAGCTGGATGGGCACCGGGTGGGCACCCAGACGATCCTTGATCATCTGGACAACGCGATAGAAATTAGCGCCTGTGATATCCATTTTGTTGACATAGCACATGCGAGGCACGTGATATTTGTCAGCTTGTCTCCAAACCGTTTCCGACTGCGGTTCTACGCCACCCTTGGCACAGAAAACGGTTACAGATCCGTCAAGCACACGCAAAGAACGTTCCACTTCAACGGTAAAGTCCACGTGTCCGGGCGTATCAATGATGTTGATACGGTTGCCTTTCCAGTAACAGGTGGTCGCAGCGGAAGTAATGGTAATACCGCGTTCCTGCTCTTCTTCCATCCAGTCCATGGTGGCAGCGCCGTCGTGAACTTCGCCCAACTTGTGCGTTTTACCCGTATAGAACAGGATACGCTCGGTTGTCGTGGTTTTACCGGCATCGATGTGAGCCATGATGCCGATGTTTCTGGTGTGCTCAAGTGAATATTCCCTTGGCATGTAGGTCCCCTTTTGTTCTACTAAAATAGAAGACTCTTAAACACAGATTATCAATATCTGTAATGAGCAAATGCCTTATTTGCTTCAGCCATGCGGTGAGTCTCTTCTTTCTTCTTGAAAGCACCGCCGGCACTGTTGTTCGCATCCATGATTTCACCGGCTAACCGTTCCGCCATGGTCCGTTCTCCGCGCTTGCGTGCGAAGCCTACGAGCCAGCGCAAGCCCAACGTCTGACGTCTGTCAGCGCGGACTTCCATCGGAACCTGATAAGTCGCACCGCCTACACGGCGAGCCTTGACTTCCAGAACCGGCATCACATTTTCAAGCGCACTGGTGAATGATTCAAGCGGATCATTCCCTGTCTTTTCCTTTACGATGTCAAAAGCATCATAAACAATCGTCTGCGCGACACCCTTTTTACCGTCATACATAACATTGTTGACAAGCTTTGTAACAAGTTTGGACTGATAAACAGGATCCGGCAAAACATCTCTCTTGGAAATACGACCTCTTCTTGGCACTGTTCTTCCCTCCTTCACTAATAATGAGATCATCGGTACTCAAAAGCATTTCTCCTGTCGTGCACGTCACCAATCTAAACATTAAACTTTGTAGATCTTCAATCAGACGGGCAATTCGAATTTGCTTTGAACCTTGATGGTTTGCTCCCGGCTTACTTGCCTTTCTTAGGAGCCTTGGCGCCGTATTTGGAACGGCCCTGCATCCGCTTTGCAACGCCCTGTGCATCCAGCGTACCGCGGATAATGTGGTAACGTACACCAGGCAGGTCACGAACTCTACCGCCTCTGATCAGGACCACAGAGTGTTCCTGGAGGTTGTGTCCGATTCCCGGGATGTATGTCGTAACTTCCATACCGTTGGTCAGTCTGACTCTGGCAATCTTACGCAGCGCGGAGTTCGGCTTCTTCGGTGTGGTGGTTCCGACCTTTGTGCACACGCCTCTCTTCTGGGGACTGCACTGGTTGGTCTGTGCATTCTTCAAAGTATTGAATCCGTGCTGAAGCACCGGTGCCTTTGATTTGTACACTTTGTTCCCGCGTCCCTGTCTGACAAGCTGGTTGAATGTCGGCATTTTCTCTTCCTCCTTCTTCCAAAATTTAATGTTTATGTTGAAAGGAAACGGAAAAACCCCTTTCCTTATCCAACGCTCAATCGGATTCCGCTCTAAAAAAGGCAGAATTGAACTTATGTAGTATAGCATCAAGATGCGGAAAAGTCAATAGATTTCCCAACTTTTCTGTCCGGACGGGCCGGACGCCTTATTCGGCGTCCCCGTCCTTGTCGGTTTCCTCACCGTCGTCCGTTTCCTCGGCGTTTGCCGACTCGTCGGCGATCGGTTCGGATTCCTCTTCGGTCACAAGATCGTCCACTTCCTCTTCCGGAACGAATTCTTCCTCGGATTCCGCCTCATCGAGGATATCCTCCTCTGCGGGGCGCAGCTGTCCGATGATGCTTTCGGCGGTAGAGACATACGTGGGGTTCACTTCCTCCACTTCGATGTCATTGTACCGGCGCAGACCGGTTCCGGCAGGAATCAGTTTGCCGATGATGACATTCTCCTTCAGACCGCACAGATGGTCTTCCTTGCCCTGGATAGCCGCCTCGGTCAGGACCTTGGTGGTCTCCTGGAAGGATGCGGCGGACAGGAAGGATTCGGCCTGAACGGCTGCCTTTGCGATACCCAGCAGAGCGCGTTCCGCTTTTGCCTTAGGCGGCTGCAGTTCGCTCTCGGCCTTCGCCTTTGCCAGTTCTTCCGCGTCGACCTCTTCGCCGTGATCCATCCGGTCAAGCAAAGCGTTGTATGCTTCGGTACCGGCCTTGATGCGGGCTTCGATTTCATCCACTGCCTCGCGGAACTTCTGGTAATCCACCTTGGTTCCATCCAGCAGATCGGAATCTCCGCCGGATTCCACGTCCACTTTCTTGGTCATCTGACGGGCAATGATTTCAATGTGCTTGTCGTTGACCGGGCAGGACTGGGCACGATACACCTTCTGGATTTCCATGATCAGGTAATCGTATACGGCATCCAGCCCCTGGATGGCCATAATGGCGCTGGGCGACTTGGAACCTTCGGTCAGAGCCTGACCCAGTTCCACGTGCTGACCGTCTTCCACGATCAGGCGGGCACTGAACGGCACCGTCTTCTTCTTGACGACTCCGGACACATCGTCCGTAATCTGCAATTCCTTGATGTTGGAATCATCCGACACGTCGATGTGCACCGTTCCGGCGCATTCGGCAATGATGGCTTCCTTCTTGGGCTGACGCGCCTCGAACAATTCCTCGACACGGGGCAGACCCTGTGTGATATCCGAACCTGCGACACCGCCCGAGTGGAACGTACGCATCGTCAGCTGGGTACCCGGCTCACCGATGGACTGAGCGGCGATAACGCCGACTGCCTCGCCGATGCTGACCGGCTTGTTGGTCGCCAGGTCCGCGCCGTAGCAATGCGCGCAGATGCCCTGCTTGCTGTTGCACTGAATGACCGTGCGGATGTGCACGCGCTCAATTCCGGCCGCCTTGATCTTCTCAGCGTCTTCCTCGGTGATCATCGTATCCTCGGGTACGAGGATTTCACCCGTGGTGGGAGAGACAACCGGATCCATGGTATACCGGCCGATAATACGGTCGGACAACGGCTCGAGCACGTTCTTGTCACGCTCGTCGATGATGGCCGAAACCCACGCGCCCTTCTTGGTGTCGCACTTTTCTTCGCTGATGATGACATCCTGCGAAACGTCAACCAGACGACGGGTCAGATAACCCGAGTCGGCGGTACGAAGCGCTGTATCGGACAGGGATTTACGGGATCCCTTTGCACCCATGAAGTACTCGGTGATGTTCAGACCTTCACGGAAGTTGGATTTAATCGGAAGTTCGATGGTCTTACCGTCGGTGGAGAACATCAGACCGCGCATACCGGCCAGTTGCCGGAGCTGCTGCATGGAACCGCGGGCACCGGAGTCTGCCATGATCTTGATCGGGTTGAAGTTACTGAACGAACCGTGCAGCGCCGTGGTAATGTCTTCCTGCGTCTTGTCCCAGACCTTGATGACGTTCTTGTAGCGCTCTTCCTCGGACAGTTCGCCGCGCATGTAGTGACGGCCAATGCTGTCGACTTTCTTCTGAGCTTCCGCCAGAAGTTCGGGTTTCTCCTTCGGAATGGTCATGTCGTACACCGAAATGGAGAACGAAGCCTTCGTGGAATACTTATAGCCCATGGCCTTGATTTCATCCAGCATCAGCGCGCAGGCGTTGGTGCCGTTGATGGAAATGCAGCGGTTGATGATCTGCTCCAGGCCCTTCTTCGTTACGACGAAGTCGACTTCGAGTTTGAGTTCGTCGCCTGGAACCGAACGGTCCACAAATTTCAGGTTCTGAGGCAGCGGGCGGTTGAAGATCATCCGGCCCAGCGTGGTCTTGATGGTGGCCTGCATCTGCTTGCCGTTTACTTCTCCCTTCACACGCACGTGAATCGGCGCATGAAGGCCGAGATAGCCGTTTGCATAGGCCATCATCGCCTCGTTGAAGTCGCGATAATAGCCGCCTTCACCCGGCTCACCCTCGCGTTCCATAGTCAGATAGTAGGAACCGAGAATCATATCCTGCGTCGGGATGGTCACGGCATGCCCGTCCATCGGCTTGAGCAGGTTCTTGGCAGACAGCATCAGGAAGCGGGCTTCCGCCTGTGCCTCGGCTGTCAGCGGTACGTGAACAGGCATCTGGTCGCCGTCGAAGTCGGCGTTGAACGCCGTGCAGACCAGCGGATGCAGTTTGATGGCTCTGCCTTCCACCAGGACGGGTTCAAACGCCTGAATGGACAGACGGTGAAGCGTCGGAGCACGGTTCAGAAGAACCGGGTGCTCGGTGATGACGTTTTCCAGTGCATCCCATACACAGTTGTTCTCAATGGCATACGCACGGTCGATTTTCTTCTGCGCGTCCTTGATGTTGGTTGCCTTCCCGATTTCCACCAGGCGCTTCACCACAAACGGCTTGAACAGTTCGAGCGCCATTTCCTTGGGCAGACCGCACTGATAAATCTTAAGCGAAGGACCGACGACGATAACCGAACGTCCGGAATAGTCCACGCGCTTGCCCAACAGGTTCTGACGGAAACGTCCCTGCTTACCGCGAAGCATCTCGGACAGGGATTTCAGCGCGCGGCTGTTCGGGCCGGTCACCGGCTTTCCGCGCTTGCCGTTGTCGATCAGGGCATCAACCGCTTCCTGGAGCATCCGCTTTTCGTTGCGGATCACGATGCCGGGAGTGTCCATGCTGATCAGACGGCGCAGACGCTCGTTCCGGCTGATGACGCGGCGGTAAAGTTCATTGAGGTCGGACGAAGCGAAACGTCCGCCGTCCAGCTGAACCATCGGGCGGATATCCGGAGGCAAAACCGGAACGACGTTCAGAATCATCCATTCCAGATGATTGCCCGAACGGCGGAAGGCCTCCAGCACTTCCAGACGCTTGATCAGCTGCGTCTTCTTCTGGCCGCTCACCTTTGCGCATGCGTCCTTCAGATCTCTTACGATTTCTTCCAGGTGCTCCTGCTTTCTCGTAAGGAGTTCCTGAACGGCCTCGGCTCCCATGCCGACGCGGAAGGAATCGCCGTATTTCTCCTGCATTTCCTTGTAACGGGATTCGGACAGGACTTCCCCTTCCGAAAGTTCTCCCTCGGCAGCGCCCGGGTCGAGCACTACGTTCTGAGCGAAATACAGAACCTGTTCCAGCTGCTTGGGCGGGATGCCCAGAGCGAGAGCCATACGGCTCGGGATGGTTTTGATGTACCAGATGTGGCTGACCGGAGCGGCCAGTTCCACATGTCCCATCCGCTCGCGGCGGACTTTCTTCGGGACCAGATCCACGCCGCAGTGCGGGCACTGCTGGCCGATTTTTCCGCCCCGCATCGCCTTGGACTTTCCGCAGGCGCAGGTGTAATCTTTTGTAGGCCCGAATATTTTTTCACAGAACAATCCACCCGGTTCCGGCTTGAGGGAACGGTAATTGATTGTTTCCGGTTTGGTCACTTCACCATAGGACCATTCTCTAATTCTTTCAGGAGATGCCAACCCAATCTTTATTGAAGTAAATTCACTTTCCATGGTTAAAACTCCTCCTCATCCTGATTGTCTTCCTCTTGGTAAACCTCTTCTTCGAACTGACCGTTCTCGTCCAATACCGAGTAACCGTTGTTCTCCAATTCGGACGGATCCGCGTCAGACAGCTGATCGTCCATCAGCCCGCCGTACAGATCCTCATCGTCCAGCTGCTGTCCTTCGCTCGGAACGAATGTATTATCATGTTTCGGGAACTCTTCCTCATTCGAAAGCTGTGCCAGAGACATTTCATTGCCGTTCTGGTCCAGAATCCGCACATCCAGAGCCAGGGCCTGAAGTTCGCGGACCAGCACCTTGAAGGATTCCGGCACGCCGGGCTTCATGATGTTCTGTCCCTTGATAATGGCTTCATAGGTCTTGCGGCGGCCGTTGATATCATCCGACTTGATGGTCAGGATTTCCTGCAGCGTATAAGCCGCGCCGTACGCCTCAAGCGCCCAGACTTCCATTTCACCGAAACGCTGGCCGCCGAACTGCGCTTTACCGCCCAAAGGCTGCTGTGTGACCAAAGAGTACGGGCCGTTGGAACGGGCGTGAATCTTATCGTCAACCAGATGGTGCAGTTTCAGATAATACATGATACCGACGGTGACCGGGTTGTCGAAAGGCTCGCCGGTACGGCCGTCGTACAGAACGGTCTTGCCGTCTACGAGTTTGAGGCACTTCTTCAGCCGCAGGTTTTCAGTGTAAGCCTTGTCGGCTGCCTCTTCATCGGTCAGCTGCCTGTATGTGACCTCGCCGGTCTCCTCGTTGACGACCTTTTCATACAATTCCTTGCCTTCGGGATTCTCCAGCGGGAAGATGTCGCGGTACATGCCGGCTGCTTTCATGCATTCCTTGATATCCCGTTCGTTTGCGCCGTCGAACACAGGCGTCATAATCTTCCAGCCCAGTTTCTTGGCCGCAATGCCCAGATGGACCTCAAGCACCTGCCCGATGTTCATACGGGAAGGCACGCCCAGAGGATTGAGCACGATGTCCAGCGGTGTTCCGTCGGGCAGGAACGGCATATCCTCGGGGGGCAGAATGCGCGAAACGACACCCTTGTTGCCGTGGCGGCCCGCCATCTTGTCTCCGACGGAAATCTTGCGCTTCTGCGCGATGTATACGCAGACCTTCTTGACCACGCCGGTCGACAGATGGTCGTTCTCACGCGTATAGACCCTTGTATCCACCACCACGCCGGATTCGCCGTGCGGCATCTTCAGGGATGTGTCGCGAACGTCCTTGGACTTGTCGCCGAAGATTGCATGCAAAAGCCGCTCTTCGGGCGTCTGCTCGGTTTCGCCCTTCGGGGTGACCTTACCGACCAGGATATCTCCCGCGCGGACTTCGGTTCCCTTCTTGACGATGCCTTCGCCGTTCAGGTCCTTGAGCACGTCCTCGCTGGTGTTCGGAATTTCACGTGTAATGGATTCCGGCCCCAGTTTGGTGTCGCGCGCTTCAAGCGTATATTCCTCAATGTGCAAGGAGGTATAGATGTCCTCCCGCACCATTCTTTCGTTCAGAAGAACCGCGTCCTCGTAGTTATAACCTTCCCAGGTCATAAAGCCGATCAATGCGTTCTTACCCAGCGAGATTTCGCCGTCGCAGGTTGCCGGTCCGTCCGCAATGACGTCTCCGACCTTGACGCGGTCGCCGCGGCGGACAATCGGTCTCTGGTTGAAGCAGGTACCCTGGTTGGTCCGCTTGAACTTGCGCATTTCGAAGACTTTCTTGTGTCCGTCCTCCAGTTCGATGACAATCTTGTCTGCCTCGACCCTGTCCACGATGCCGTCCACATCCGAGCACACCACAACGCCCGAGTCCACAGCCGCTTTATATTCCATACCGGTTCCCACAATCGGAGACTCGGTAATCATCAGCGGCACGGCCTGCTTCTGCATGTTCGCACCCATCAGGGCACGGGAGTTGTCGTCGTTCTCCAGGAACGGAATCATGGCGGCGGCAACCGACACGACCATCTTCGGGGAAACGTCCATATAATCCACACGGCCGGCCGGAACTTCGACGAACTGATCCCGGTCGCGTGCGGTTACCTTCGCGTTGACAAACCGGCCGTTCTCATCCAGAGGCTCGTTGCCCTGTGCGATGATGAACGCGTCTTCCTTGTCAGCCGTCATATAGACGACTTCGTCGGTTACGATGCCGGTCTCTTTGTCGACCTTGCGGTACGGCGCTTCAATAAAGCCGTAATCGCTGATGCGCGCGTACGTGGTCAGATAGGAAATCAGACCGATGTTCGGGCCTTCAGGCGTCTCAATCGGGCACATACGTCCGTAATGCGTATAGTGAACGTCACGCACGTCGAACGAAGCACGGTCACGGGTCAGACCGCCGGGGCCGAGTGCGGACAGACGGCGCTTGTGCGTCAGTTCGGCCAGAGGGTTGTTCTGGTCCATGAACTGCGACAGCTGGGAGGATCCGAAGAACTCCTTGATTGCCGCATTGATCGGACGGGTGTTGACCAGGGAACGGATGGTGACCGCCTCGCTGTCCGAAGTGGTCATTCTTTCCTTGATCATCTTGTCCATGCGGACAAAGCCGATCCGGACCTGGTTCTGGAGCTGTTCGCCGACCGAACGGATGCGGCGGTTGCCCAGATGGTCGATGTTGTCAATGTTGCCGATTCCGTAAGGAAGGCCGAGCATATAGTTAATGGAAGCGAAAATATCATCAATGGTGATGTGCTTGGGGGAAAGATCGGCCGCACGTTCCCGGGCCATCTTCAGCACGGCCGCGCGGTACTCCTCGGGGTCGCTGATATCCGCGCAAGCGTCCCGGATGTCGAGCATGGGGGTCAGGCACATCTTTTCGGTCAGTCCGATTTCGGAGAAATCAAAGCCGAACACATAAACCGGTTCCAGCGTATGATTGGAAAGCACCTTGACGGGCTTGCCGCTCTCGGATTCGACCTCCGCCTCGTACACGCCGTTCTGCTCGATCAGTTCGGCATCCTTCGCGGAAAGGATGTGACCTGCCTCAAACAGGACTTCCCCGCTCAGGACCGATATCACGTCACGGCTCAGCTTGCAGCCTGCAAGCCGGCTTCCGATTGCCATCTTCTTGTTGAACTTGTAACGGCCGACTGCCGCGATGTCATAGCGGCGCGCGTCAAAGAAGTTGTTGTTCAGAAGGGTCTGGGCCGCCTCGGGAGAAGCGATTTCACCCGGACGGAGTTTGCGGTAGATTTCAATCAGGGCCGCGTCCGTCACCGAAAGCTGTCCGCCCGTACTCATTGAGTTGGCGTCACTCTCGTCTCTGGCGAATGTCGCGTCCAGGATCGCCTCGCCGCCCAACAGATCCTTGATGTCCTCCTTGCCCGGTACGCCCAGGGCACGGACCAGCACGGTCGCGGGAACTTTGCGGGTCTTGTCAATCTTGACCCACAGGACGTTGTTGGCATCCAGTTCATACTCCAGCCATGCGCCGCGGTACGGAATGACCGTCGCGGTATAGGTGCGCTGACCCGTACGGTTGTCGATGGCGGACTCATAGTACATGCCGGGGGAACGGATAATCTGGGAAACGATCACGCGCTCTGCGCCGTTCACGACGAATGTTCCGGTTTCGGTCATCTTCGGGAACTCGCACATCACGACCTCGTCGTGCTGAATGTCGCCCGTCGTCATATTGGTCAGACGGACCATCATATTCAGTGTCATCGTGTAGTTCTCATCGCGTTCCTTGCATTCGTCGATCGAATACTTCGGACCATGACCGATGCTGTAACCCAGGAACTCGATAACCAGATTGTTGGAGATATCGGTAATCGGCGAAACATCCCGGAGGACCTCGTTCAGGCCCTTGTCCAGAAACCACTGATAGGACTTGGTCTGAATCTCAACAAGATTCGGCAGATCGACAGCACTTCTGGTCTTCGAAAAGCTGTACCTCTTGTTACGGCCTACGGTTTGTTCCGTAATCTTCAATCGCTCCATTAAGTTTAACATTGGCTAAATCACTCCAATTATAAATTTGCGGATACGCGCTTCCCTTCCAAAAATTTACAAAAAATTATCAAAACAGTTCGCAAAAATTTACTTTTAAACGGACTTTTTTTGCACATTTTTTGAAAAAAGAGCAAAGAAAGCGATTATAATGCAGTTTATCATTGTATCACCCCCGAAACCGGTTGTCAAGCGATTTCTCAAAAAAATTTTTTCTTTTAAAAAAGATATTGCTTTTTTTTGCGAGTTGTGCTATGATAGGAACGCTTGTTGAAACCAGTGGGGCCCTCTCAGCCCGTTGAACTTCCAACAACTACTCTTCAGAAAGGATGGTATGTATCTTGCCGAACATTAAATCTGCAAAAAAGCGTGTCAAAACGACCGAGACAAAAGCTCTCCAGAATAAGATCTTTCGCACAAAGCTGAAGAACGAAATCAAGAAGTTCGATGCCGCTGTTGCTGCCGGAGACAAGGAAGCAGCGAAGGTTACATATACCGCTGCCGTCAAACGTGCGGATCAGGCCGCAGTTCGTGGTATCATCCACAAGAACGCCGCCGCCCGCAAAAAGAGCCAGCTGACGAAGAAGTTAAACGCAATGGCTTAATTCAAGACAATAACACCGATATCGGTTCAGACAAAAAGGCCGGGAAGCCCTACTCAACACTTCCCGGTCTTTTTGTTTTTCCTTTTTATGAGCTGCCGCTCAGCCGACCCGTCGGTCCGTTATCCCTTGACGGTGACGAACTGCATGCTTTCGATGATGACGGGTTCAACCGGCGTTGCTCTCTCGCCCAGGCTGTTCATTGTTCTTTCCACCTTCAGCAGACCGTCCATGACCTCCATGCCGGCGCAGACATAACCGAACGAGGCATATTTGCCGTCCAGGGTCGAAGAAACGTCATCGTAGCAGATAAAGAACTGGCTGGAAGCCGAATCCATGGAATTGCTTCCTCTGGCCATGGACACAACGCCCCGCACATGAGACAGATTGTTGTTCACACCGTTGCTCTTGAATTCTCCCTTGATGGTAGTGCCGGAACCTCCGTTACCATTTCCTTGCGGATCCCCGCCCTGCGCCATAAATCCGTCCACAATCCGATGGAAGGTCAGGCCGTCGTAGAATCCTTTGGAAACAAGATCCTTGAAATTTTTCACGGTCAGCGGAGCGACCTTGGGATAGAGGCGGATGAGTACCTGCCCGTGGTCCTTGATGGTCATCAGGACGTAATCCGTTTCGGTCTGACTGACCTGGCATTTGCTCAGATCCACCTGGGAAAAATCAATGTCCTTCATTTTCGGGGAGAAATCCACGTTGCTCAGAACGGAAACCAGCACAACGGCAAGTGCGGCGACAATGATCACGATGCTGACAATCAGCATGATCCGGTTGTACTTTTTCCGGCGTGCCTTCTCCTCTTCCATCTTGCGCCGCCGCACTTCATCCAGCGTGCGCTTCCTGTTCTCCTGAATCGAATCGTTTCCCATGCGTTCCTCCTCAATGTTTCAACTGCGACTCCAGTAAAGCCGCGGACGCTTCAAGCGCGGCGTTCACCTGACTCAGGTCCCGTCCGCCCGCCATTGCGTTGTCCGGACGTCCGCCTCCGCGTCCCCCGGTCAACTGGGCCACTGCGCTGACCAGTTTTCCTGCGTGCGCGCCTTTTGCAACCGCATCGGCACCCGCCACGACCAAAAAGTTCAGTTTTTCACCTTCCGTGACGGCCATTACCGCGACCAGATCGGGCTGTTCGGCCTTAAGCTGATCGGCCATGGCACGGGCGATTTCCATACCGGACTCCATCCGTTCGGCCAGCAGCCGGACCGAACCCACGGTCTTCGCCTTGGCCAGGAGCGCGTCCTTCTGCACCGAAGCAAGTTTGCCCTGCAGGGTTTCCACTTCATGATGCAGCTCCGCGATTTCCTCCTGAAGAGCATGCGCGCGATGAGGCAGATCCGAACTGTTCGGAACCTTGAGTTCCTGACGTGTCTTTTCGATCAGCGCTTCCTTTTCATTGAGCAGCCGCAACACGTTGTAACCGGTAACCGCTTCCACACGGCGGATGCCGGCAGCCACGGATGTCTCGGAAACAATCTTGAACAGACCAATCCGGCCTGTGTTGTCCACGTGTGTTCCTCCGCACAGTTCCTTGGAGAAGGTTCCCATTTCCACCATGCGGACCTCATTGCCGTACTTCTCGTCAAAGAGCGCCATTGCGCCGGATGCGCGGGCGGTTTCCACGTCGGTGACCGTCGTCACAACCGGAATGCCCAGCATGATATTCAGGTTGACCAGATGCTCCACTTTGGCAATTTCCTCGGGCGTCATCGCCGCGAAATGGGAAAAGTCAAACCGGCAGCGCTCCTCGTCCACGTACGAACCGGCCTGCGCCACATGGGTGCCGAGGACGGCGCGCAAAGCCGCCTGAAGCAGATGGCAGGCCGAGTGGTTGCGACGAATGGCATCGCGCCTCATATCCGTAATGTCCGCCTTGACCGTATCGCCGACGTGAAGAACGCCGTTGAGCACGGTGCAGAAATGCAGGAACACTCCGTCGGACTTCTTTGTGTCCGTTACATTCAGCAGGGTTCCGCCCTCTGTGTAAATCGTACCGGTATCCCCGACCTGTCCGCCTCCTTCGCCGTAGAACGGAGTGCGGTCAAGCACGACGGAGCAGTCGCCCTCGCTTACGGTTTCCACCGCCTCGTTGGACGAGAAGATGGCCAGAACCTTGGCGTCGCTGCGATACTCGCTGTATCCGGTGAACTCGGTTTTGGGAAGATGGGACAGCATGGTCTTGGTCGTGTCGCTCCAGCCGCTGATGTTGCCCCGGGCGGCGCGGGCGCGGGCTTTCTGCTGTTCCATCAGGGCCGAGAAGTCCCCCTCGTTGATCTTCAGGTGGTTCTCCGCCGCGATTTCACGCGTCAGATCCAGCGGGAAGCCGAAGGTGTCATAGAGTTTGAACGCCTCCTCGCCCGAAATCGTATCGCTTCCCTTCTGCAAAAGGCCCTTGGTCAGGTTGCTCAGGATGGAAAGGCCGGCGTCAATGGTCGCGTCAAACCGTTCCTCCTCCAGGGAGATGACTTTTTCAATGTAATTTCTCTTTTCGTCCAGTTCGGGATAAGCGCCCTGCGACTCGCCGATGGCGACCTCGCACAGTTCCACCAGAAACGGGCGGTTGATGCCCAGCAGTTTGCCGTGACGGCAGGCCCGGCGCAGAATGCGGCGAAGCACATATCCGCGACCCTCGTTGGAAGGAGTCACGCCGTCCGCAATCATGAACATGGCCGAACGGATGTGGTCGGTCACGACGCGGATGGAAATGTCACCGTTCGGATCGGCCCCGTATGTCTTGCCCGAAATCGAGCAGACCTTGTCCAGGATGTTGCGGATGGTATCCACCTCGAACATGTTGTCCACGCCCTGCATCACGCAGGCCAGACGCTCCAGACCCATACCGGTGTCGATGTTCTTCTGCGACAGTTCGGTATAGTTCCCCTTTCCGTCGTTGTTGAACTGGGAAAAGACGTTGTTCCAGATCTCCATATACCGGTCGCAGTCGCATCCCGGACGGCAATCCGGTTTCCCGCATCCGTATTTTTCACCGCGGTCGAAATAAATTTCCGAGCATGGGCCGCAGGGACCGGAACCGTGTTCCCAGAAATTGTCCTCCTTGCCCAGACGCGTCACGCGATCGGCGGGAAGCCCGATTTTCTTGGTCCACAGATCGAAAGCCTCCTCGTCATTTTCATAGATGGAAGGCCACAGACGGTCTTCGGGAATCTCAAGCACCTGAGTCAGGAACTCCCAGGCCCAGGTGATGGCTTCCTCCTTAAAATAATCTCCGAAAGAAAAATTGCCGAGCATTTCAAAGAAGGTCCCGTGACGGGCCGTATGGCCCACTCGCTCCAGGTCGGGCGTACGGATGCACTTCTGGCAGGTCGTCACGCGACGGCGGGGCGGTTCCACTTCGCCTGTGAAGAATTTCTTCATCGGTGCCATACCGGAATTGATGAGCAAAAGGCTCTTGTCATGATCCGGAATCAGCGAAAAGGACGGCAGGCGCAAATGTCCTTTGGATTCAAAAAAGGATAAATACTTCTCTCTCAATACATTCAGGGATGTCCACTGCATGTCAAACACACTCACCTTTCTTATTCCGCTCCGCATACAGCCGGGCGGATACTGCTTTTTTTACTCTAAGATTCAGCGGGACAGACCGCTCAGGGCGGCTCCGATCACGGGGCCGAACTGCGCGCGTTCGGGGATGATGAAGTCAATGCCGAACGTGCCCGAGTTTTTCCGGAACACATCCCGGATGACTTCCATGCCGGTCAGATTCCCGGTCAGGACCACTTTGTCCAGTTTGCAGGACCGCGCCGCGAACACGGACAGCATCAGGATGGACTCGGCCACCAGATTCGCTATGCCGAGCGACAGGTCCGACGGGGTCGCCAGATCGGACAGCTTGCCGAAGTTGGAAGCCGTCAGGTCCTTGTTCAGTTTGGGCAGATTGTGCTGGGAAGTCAGATCCTTCACCCGCAAGTCGATGTTGTCCAGATTACCCTGGCTGCACAGCTGCTCGATGTGGTCGATGGAATCGACGCCGAGCATCTTCCGGTTCAGGCCCATCATGGTGCCGCCCCCGATTCCGGTGCCGCCCATATAGACAATCTGAATGTCTTCATCCGGACCGGGCCTTTTCGCGTGGATCAGGGCCGTACCGGTTCCCATACTGACCACAACCGCCTCGTCCAGTCCGGAGATGTACAAACCTCCCCGTCCGACGCACTCAAACTCGTTCACGCTCTCGCAGGGCAGCTCATAAATCGGCTTGGACAAAAAGGACGAACCGACGCCGGTCATCATCACTTTTTCAATGTCCTGGAGAGCCAGCCCGTTTTCCAGCGTGAACCGGCCGAACGCTCCGTAGATGGATGTAATCGGGTCGGCCGCACGAATGAACTGCGGCTCAATGAGAGCAATGCCGTCTATCCTTTTCCGGAATCCGACAATTTTGGTCGTGCTCCCGCCGACGTCAATGCCCAGAATGATTTTTTCTTTTTCCATAAATTCTTCTGCTCCCCGGCTCACTCAAAGGCGAGCCACTCCGCTTTTTCTGGCCGCTTCGGCCACGGCTTTGGCCACGGCCGGGGCCACCCGGTCATCCAGGGCGTTGGGTATAATATTGGTTTCGCTCAGCTCCGCATCGGGAATCAGACCCGCCAACGCATAGGAAGTCGCGACTTTCATTTCCTCGTTGATGCAGGTTGCGCGGCAATCCAGTGCACCGCGGAAAATACCGGGAAACGCCAGGACGTTGTTGATCTGGTTCGGATAATCCGAACGGCCCGTTCCCACAATTCTGGCTCCGGCCTCAAGCGCCAGATCCGGCATGATTTCAGGGGTCGGATTGGCCATAGGAAAGACAATCGGATCGGCTGCCATTCCCCGGATCATATCCCCGGTTACGACGCCCGGTGCGCTGACGCCGATCAGCACGTCCGCGCCCTGCAGCGCGACGCGCAGATCCCCTTTGCGCTGCTCCGGATTGGTCCGTTCCGCCATGCGCTCCTGCTCGGGGTTGTTGTTCGGGCTTCCTTTGTATATCAGACCGGCCCGGTCCACCAAGGACACGTTCTTTGCCCCCATCCGCATCAGATGCTTGGCGATGGAGATGCCGGCCGCGCCCGCCCCGTTGATGACGATGCGCACCTGTTCCAGTTTCTTTTTTACGATTTTGAGCGCGTTGAGCAAAGCGGCCGCCACCACAACCGCCGTTCCGTGCTGGTCGTCGTGGAAGACCGGAATCGAGCAGACCTGCTGGAGCCGCTTCTCGATTTCAAAGCAACGGGGCGCGCTGATATCCTCCAGATTGATGCCTCCGAAAGAGCCCTGAAGCAGCGAGACCGTACGCACAATCTCGTCCACGTCCTTGGACCGGATGCACAACGGAATCGCGTCCACGTCCGCAAACCGCTTGAACAGCGCGCACTTTCCTTCCATGACCGGCATGCCGGCCTCAGGTCCGATGTCACCCAAGCCAAGCACCGCCGTTCCGTCCGTGATGACCGCGACCAGGTTGGACCTGCGCGTCAGGCGGAAGGATTCCTCCGGATGTCTCTGAATTTCCAGGCAGGGCTCCGCCACACCCGGCGTATACGCCAGGGACAAATCCTCTCTGGAATCTATGGGGCAACGGGTCACAACCTCGATTTTTCCTCCCCATTCGTAATGCTTTTTCAAAGACTCTTCCCCAATCGACATTCTCTTTAAACGCTCTCTTCCTTCATTTCTTCTCTTTTGACGGTTGATCGGAATCCGGCAGTGCGCCGCCCGTCATATCCTCCGGGCGGAACACCCGGTCAAACTCTTCCCCGCTCAGGTATCCGAGTTTCAGGCAGGCTTCCCTGAGCGTAATCTGCTGCGCGTAAGCCGTTTTCGCCACCTTGGCCGCCTTTTCATATCCGATGTACGGATTGAGGCAGGTCACCAGCATCAAAGACCGGTTCAGGTTTTCCTTCATCCGCTCCCGGTCGGGAACAATCCCCCGGATGCAGTTGCCCTCAAACGACGTCATCGCATCCGTCAGAAGGCGGACCGACTGCAGGTAATTGTATATCAGGACGGGCATGAACACGTTCAGCTCAAAATTACCCTGTGACGCCGCGAATCCGACGGTCGCGTCATTTCCCATAACCTGGGCGGCAACCATGGTCACCGCTTCGCATTGGGTCGGGTTCACCTTGCCGGGCATAATGGAAGAACCCGGTTCGTTTTCGGGAATCCGGATCTCACCCAAACCGTTTCTCGGTCCGGAAGCCAGCCAGCGGACGTCGTTGGCGATTTTCATCAGATCCGCCGCCAGGCCCTTCAGAGCTCCATGAGCGAAGACCAGTTCACTCTTGCCGGTCAAAGCCTGGAATTTGTTGGGGTTCGTCTCAAACGGATATCCGGTCAGCACGGCCACCTTCCGGGCGGCAAGGGCAGCAAACCCCTCGGGGGCATTCAGACCGGTCCCGACCGCCGTCCCGCCCAGAGCCAGACGGTACAATCCCTTTTGCGAGGACAGAATCTGTTCCCGGTCGACCCGCAACAGTCCGGCCCATCCGGCAACTTCCTGGGAAAAGCGGATCGGAACCGCATCCTGCAGATGGGTTCTTCCCCCTTTGACCACGTCGTCGTTCTCCCGGCTCAGCCGGTCCAGCGTGGCAAGAAGAGTATCCAGGGCAGGAATAAGGCGCCCCTGTGTTTCGGTCACCGCGGCTATGTACATCGCGGAAGGAAATGTATCGTTCGAAGATTGCGACAGATTCACGTCGTCGTTCGGGTGCAGGGGCAGTCCGGGATTCAGCGCGGCCGCACGGTGCGAGATGACCTCGTTGACATTCATGTTGGATTGGGTTCCGCTGCCGGTCTGCCAGACCGACAAAGGAAACGCGCCGTCCAGTTTCCCTTCCAGGATTTCATCGCAAACGGTTTCAAGCAGTTCCCGTTTCTGCGGGGTCATTTTCTGCGGAACCAGTTCGGCGTTTGCCATGGCGGCCGCTTTCTTCAGATAGGCGAACGCCCGGATAACCGGCGCGGGGATCTTTTCGGTCCCGATTCTGAAATGCTCAAGGCTTCTCTGCGTCTGTGCGCCCCAAAGGCAATCCGCAGGCACTTTCACCTCGCCCATCGTATCCTTTTCGATTCTGTATTCCATGGCGGACCTCTGCTGTTGTTTCTTAGAATTATAGCACGGAACGGGAAAAAGAGATAGCCCCTTTCCGAAAAGCCCGGCTGAGCCTCACCCGTCCGGTCAACCCGCGGCAATCCGGGACGGCGGGCATCCCCACTTGAAAATTACATTCCATTTTAGCAAAACAGGCCGCTTTTGTCAATTCTTTTGCGGGCATTATCTGTCCGTGATATGTGACAGTAAATTCCCAAAGTAAATTCCACAGTGGAATTTACTTTGGGAATTTACGCGTGATATGTGACCGAATATGTCCGGGAATTATGTCTTTACCGTCCGGTCTGAAAGACTATTTGCACCGGCTTTTCACGAGCTCCTCAAGCATATGGTTTCCCTCAAAAAAAATAGAGCTGTAGACCATTCCATGTTTACAACTCTATTTTATCTTGCTTGGCTAGACGCCTTATTATTTAACGCTTACTTCACATCCCTAAAGCACCCCGCTAAAAATAAATAACACCCCGGTGGGTCTAAGAAAAAATTATTCTTCTCTTCCCCTGGGGTGTTATTGTTGATAATAATGATTTTGTTTTTTAGTGATCAAACTAGGGTGTGTTTACGGTTCTTCCCCACCACCGGCTTCTGTCGGAGTTATTCGATCCGTATATATCTTTGCGTGTGTATAAATCAAATAATCCGAATCGGTTGTTCCAGGCTTTGCCTCTGAAGCGACAAGATCATCTTCCTGCATACATACTTCCAATGTGATTTTGTAATTGGAGTATACTCTCTTACTTCCGGCAGTATCTGTTCCGTTCTCAAAAGCATCTCCAGAAATAACCGTTATATCAATTGGAATACAATAGATATCATTTTCTAAGGTTAAATCATCTTTATCAAAGACAAAATAACAATCTGTTTCTCCTGCTGTTGGCGTCACTGTGGTATCACCAAACTTGATACTGGATATATAATCCGATAAAACAAGCGGGGTTGTGGTATAAGTAGCATCATCTTGTTTATGAGCAAGCGTGAGCTTGCATTTTACATACTGACATTCAGATGCTGCTGTTTTACATTTAGCTATTCCGTAATTACCTTGAGTTTTTATCAATGAAACAGATGGTTCATTCGCATCCCGTCTGTTAATGCCTAATTGCTGCAGTTCGCCTTGATCTGGAACTGTAACTGCATCATAAGTCAACGCAGCACCTTGATCTTCTGAGGTGTAATAAATCTTAGTACTGGTTTCATCCTTAGCGGTAGCATTACTGTACGCTGTCTGCGCATTTACCGATGAAATATTTGAATAAGCATAAACCAATGTTCCTCGCTCGCTATCCTCAGGTTGACCATAGAACTGGTCTGGAATATCCGTACTTCCCTCACTTCCGTCAAACGTCATGGTAACCTTTATTTGAATCACTGTCGCCCTGTTTTTTGCCGTATTGCTAATTAAATAATCTCGCAGGTTCTGGTTGGATTTTACTTCAATATAGTTTGAGTTTCCACTCCATGTGAATGTCGCATTCTCCAAGCCACCTTCATACCCTATTTTTCCGTTCGAAGGAGAGACCTGAATATTCTCAGCCAGAATACCGATTTCACTCTTTGCAGGAGTTGCATTATTATTAAACTTATTCAGTTTAACCAAAAAACTTTGATACAAACTTGCCTTGTCCAGAACCGCTCCTACGTTGTCTTTTCCTGCGCCAGTCAATTCAATAGTAGCCCGCAAATCCGCTGAAATACTATTACTTTCCTCCGTAATCATTTGAGGATCAGAAAGACCATCAATATACACATGATTGGAATATATATCTCCAATGTATAAATTGGAAATCTGATTAACCGATGTGACTTTTGTAGGGAATTGACCGCTTGCTTCATTTAATGACGCCTTCGATCCAATAACATAATGATATACCTTGTTCTGACTTTGATCCTCGGGTGTATAAATCGTCAGGAAATATCTTTCCGACAATTCAGTAACTCCCTCGGGAAAAGCCAGATTAACATTATACCTGGTGTATCCATTACCTGCATCCGTAGAATCATCATACAGTCTTAATTCCTGTCCAACAACCGTTGAACCGCTATTTATTTTAACAGTACCCGTTCCTCCAGCTTGAGTTTTAGAAACAAATTTACCTTCCGGATCTTCTTCCGCAGTAACAATCATCAAATCACAGAAAGTAACGGGAACAAACCCCGCTTCATCCGTAGCTGTAAACTGATTCAAATTCAAATAAAAATTCTTGCTTGAATCCAGCGCAGAAAAAGCAGTATTTGTAAGAGAATTAAGATAATATGCTTTTCCTTTTCTATTTACATCAACTAATACCATCGCAGTTCCCGACGGGAAGCTGTTAGGTGTGACGCCCGCAGCTGTAGATGTATTATTCTGAAATTTTAACATACGCGGAGAATAAGGAGCAATCAGAGAATCTCCACCTTCTAATGCATTCTTCCACTCCTGCAGATTACGTTTGTAAGTATAAACAAACTCCATCGTTACAGGGGTACCAATATTCTCAATCAGCACATTTTCTTCATTCAGCGGTCGAATACTTGATACAGATGCTGTGCGGTCATAATTCGTTCCTGACTCCAGATTGATTCTGAAATCGTATTCCAAAAGCTTTCGACAGTACACTGGGATGTACAGATGGTATGCAACCTTAGTTGTATCAGAAGGATCAAAAAACTGAACGTCCATAAGTGTGAACTGTGCATTTTCACATTCTGTATCAGTATGTGAACCATCCATATAGAATTTTCCATCCTCTTTTATAAAGCTGTCATATCCCGTTGTTTGCTCTACAAGTTCTCCTTCAGTTGAATCATATTGATACCTGGTCAAAACAACACGATATACACCAGTTGAATCATTAGCAAAATTACTGAATACACCACTTGATGGAGTATTTGTCAATAGATGTATATAGTTGTTTATATAATTTCTAGCCAGTGTTGCATTTGAAATATCAAGTATCAGAACAGGAAAATCATACCCCGATACTCCTTCTAGTTTATCTTCTGCCTCATTTGCAAAAGTGGACTGTCTGGTAATGTATGAATGATACAGCTTCTGCATATCTGCTTTGAATTTAGATGTATCTGTAGGATCATATCCAGCAATTGCTTTAATGTAGTTAGGTTTATCATCTTGTACGTCATCATTTATTTTCTTGATTACTGCTGAAGCTTTACCTCCTGCCACATTTGTCAATGTGCTTACGCCGTCACCAGTAAGAACTACAGAGTCTTCAAATGTTACTGAAGGATTAATATTAACATAAGGTGATTTAAAATCATTTATATTGTTGGTAGCATTTATCGCAGACACAGTAGTATTAGTTTTTGTTCCCAAATAGTCAGAAAAAACAATATATCCTCCATCGCCGTACTCATAAGTAAAATAGGAGCCGACTATCGTAGCAAGCATAGTTTCATTATCACGAGTTTCCTGACGTGAAAAAGCAACAAGTTTGATAAGGCCTTTATCATCATCAGCCATTGTTCCGACAACATAACCGGAAGTTGCTCCAGTTACCGTCAGATCCTTTGCGTGGATATTATAGCCTTTGATAGGAGTAAGCAATTGTCCTACTAACCCTCCTGCAACATTTCCAGTGCCTGTGCCTGTTACAGAGCAAGTATCGATTTCAAAGTTTTCTATACGCATATCCCATGGGACATTGCTTTTTCGTTCAGTATCTCTTTTTCCAACAATACCCCCTACAATTTTTCCGCTAATAGCATAACCACTAAGAGTACTATTCAATATTGTAAATTTAAGAGTACCATCATCCTTTGAGGAAACTCCTAAAACTCCACCGCAAAAACCATTTCCTTTAATAACAGCCTTAGCATTTGTGTTTGAATAAATAACAGTATCATCAACTTGAACCTGACACTTTGTGGTTGTGAAACCAACTAATCCTCCAACATATGTATCTGCTCCATTAGAGATAACCGTAATATTATTAACTGAGCAATGCTGTATTTTAGGAGAACACCTATTTAATGTTCCCATTAAACCGCCAGCATTAATACCTTTTGAGGGAACACTACATCCAACAACAGAAGCCGTTAGTTGTTCTGGATCACCAACTTTTATGTATTCTATTGTTCCATCTGGAGCAGGATCTCCTAAACCAGCACGGCAAACTCCAATAATTCCGCCTACTCCATATTTAAAATTTGCTATGTCAGACTCAGCATCACTATAAATCTCAGTAATATTGAAAATATGATTATTATAACTGATTTTGGGATTACCAGCCTGCCATCTACCAATCATGCCTCCTGCACCAGTGACTCCATGAACCACTATACCTGAGGATGATTCTGTATAAGAAGATTGCTGTTCAATTGTAATATTTCGACCGTTACTATTTGGTCCTGAACCAATAAAACCACCAGAATATTTTGCACCTCTAACATCTATGTTTCTTAGGGTAACATTTTGAATTTTAGTTCTACTATATAAAGTTCCAAAAAGCATGCCTGTCGATAAAACATATGATTTATCTATACCCTTATTCTTATCAGTAAATGTATACGAGACATGATTTCCCGTACCTTTATCCACCACATCGCTTCTAACTTTTCCAGTAAGAATAAAATCCTTGTAAGTTACTTCGACATTGTCTCTACCTTCTTGGCGATTAAACAAGCCTAATCCTAAATCTGGGGCAGTATAACTTGTATCACCATCTCCGGCAACAGGTAAATATTGTGCATTATCAAAACCATCATCATAACTCACAAATCTTGTATTCTGATCAATAGTACAGCCTTTTCCGTCAAATCCGGCAACATTTAATCTCAAGGCCACATTATTGTAGAAAATATTTCCAATGCCCTTATAACCATCAGGAAGATTGTAAGTCACACTTGATTTCAGGTTTATCGACCAAGCAGAGCTACTACCGCCCAGAGTCTTGGCAACATAGTTATCAGAATCTGAACCTGGAGTATAGTTTTCGACAATATAAGGTGTATCAGCTTGCTTTTGAGAATCTGTTGCAGTCTGCCAAAATATATCCTTTGAAGCCAGATCAGTGTAGTCGGTACTGGTGGCTTCACCTATCTGATTATACAGAGCGTGCCTCGTTGTACAATAACCATTGTAATATCCCAAAGGACTGGTTACAGATGTTGCATCAGCCGTCGACTTCATTCCCATTCCGCTGTTTACAATCAAAGATATAATAAAGAATGACTGTGCATTGGGAATAGTAATTGTAGAACCGGATACTGTAAAATTGCCCTCACTTGGATTAATATCCGTGATAGAATAATGCTTTGTTCCGTTCTGAAGCATCTGAGCAGAGTCCCTGTCATGATAAGCTGAAGAAATATTTACAGCATATCCGTTGATAACTCTTCCTACATAAGGATTAACATAAAGCCAAAGATCATTAGTGGTTTCATGTGTACTTGTGGTAGCAGTCATATCAGTCACAACTATAGCTGTTTGATTTGTTGTAACATTAGCAGCAGCAAGTTTTGATGTTGCTGCAACGGAGTTCATATTTCTAAATATCAAACCACCGTTAAGAACCACACCGACATATCCGCCAGTAGGAATAAGCTGAGCCTTATCTCCATTAAGACTAATTACAGAAGACCCAAAGTTTACCGTAACCTTATCAATGATATTATCGCCACCATGTATTTGACCGATGATTGCGCCATAAGCAGTGGCAGTAGGAAAAGTGCTCTGATTTCCTGTTTTTGCTATGGTGGTTTTATCAATCGTAACAGTCAAATCCTTTACAACGCTTCCGTTACTTGTTGCAATAAGAGGATAGTCTGTTTGATTGATTATTGTTTTATCATTGCCATCAATAACACCCCTAAACATTGTCTCAGCTGAGGTTGAACCAAGACCGTTAAAATCGGTATTATTGCTCACGGTTATACTGGAAGCATCATTCTTTGGTTGAATAATATAGTACGCTCCGGCAAGATGCTTTTGAACATCTAAAACCTCCTTCCTCGTCCCAGATGCAGATGCAAAATCAGTACCATTATATGTAAAGCTAACATGATCCGGAGTAGTTTTATCATGACACCAGGTTGCTCCAACAGTAACTGTTGAACCATCAGAGGTCGGTAAATTAAGCGTATCACCATTATTGGCATTACCACGTATTATTCTGGATACACCTTCAAGCTGTGTACCTTCCTCTATTACATATGGATCATTATAAGTACCACAACCGGAAAGCGTAATCGCTCTATGGTTTACCGAAAGCTGAAACTTTTTTTGGGATTTATCCACATCAGCAACATATGGGCGAAAATACTTCAAAAACTCATTAGAAATAGTGTTATTTTGAGATGTATAAGGATTAGAACCTTTTAGCTTATATGCAACATAATTGGCTGATCCAGAATACTGCAATTCCAACCCTGGGAACTGATTATTATTTGCATTTGTACTTCCAGAAGTAGCATTCACATAACCTAATTCTTTACCATAAGTTACTTTTCTAGGCGTTCCTGCACCCCAATCTTCGTTATATGTAAAATTATATACTCCAGAAGAATCAGAATCATACATTAAAGATTCAAGAAGTGTTGCTCTTGAAAAAATGGATTTACTTGTATAATAAATACTTGTATTTGAACTACTGGTTACATTTCCAATTTCCCCACTACCAGTACACCTTCCTGTTTGCTTTCTTCCATCAAGTTTAATATCCGAAAAAGATACATTCAAAAACTTTGCTGAATCAGATCCCAATTTCCCTATTAAACTAGTTGCAACTTCCTTTCCTGCAGGAACAGCATAAGTCGAATTATTAGTATTGGATACATGATAGATATCAAGCGTTACATACCCTGTTGAAGAGTTTATCAAAAGCGGAGCATAGGATGAAGACTTTGTACTAAAATTATGCACATGAATCCCATCCAAAGAGATACTTCCCTTTACACTTGAAATCACTACAGGATTTGTTTCTGAACCACTGATTTTTCCGTATATGAGCGCACCAGTACCCGATTCACCTACTGCTCCGATATTTCCCTTTAAAACTATGTGCCCAATCGTAACGTTCGATGAAACATCATAGAACAATCCGTTTTGCATCATATAATGCTGAGTACTTTCTAAAGAACTAAGTTTTGTATTGGTTTTTAATGCCTCACAGTTTTCAAACTCATTGTTGAAGAATTCAAATGTACCGGAAACTGAAACTGCAGAATTGATACTAACCGGATACCAACTATAGTTTTTCATAGAAAAGTTTGTTCCGCTTATATTTCCATTATAAGGATCGGGAAAATAATCTTTAATATTCGCGCAGGCATACTGATTAAGCCCCCAACGCATAAGCTTTGCGGGATCGGTTGACAAATCACCAGCGCTATCATCTACTGCATTCAGATTATAGTAATATCTTGTGTTGCCATTTGTCAGTGTCTGTCCTTTTGCTGTTTTCGCCACATATGTAAGGCTGTTGGTAGCAGTAGACTCTGTTTTCGGCGCCCCAGAGGTTATTATAGAGATGATCCCCTGACCATTATCCATAATCTTGGATGCTTCAGTTGCACTATAAGCACATATTTCATCATAAACTAAACTTGCAGGAATCGAACTACCTGAATCAAGGTTAATTGTATATGTCGAAGGATCAATTTCAAGATAGATACCCTTTCTTGATTGTTTATCTACCTCAGTATAGCCTTTATTAACAATATATCCAAAAGAAGCAGCTTTGAGTATATTTAATTTGATTGCGCTATAAGAAAGGGTTCCTATATCCCACTTTCCCGAAGCGGCATAAACCAGTCCGGCTCCATATTGTGCTGGAGAGCCCGTGCTTGTCATAGTTATATTTGTAGTACCATTTACTGTGAGCGATTGAAGGTCGACATTAGTTTCCGCCCAATAATAGCCAAGTAAGCCACCCATAGAAGATTTATCTTTAACATTACCACTTACAGTAAGATTTGATATTGTTACATCATCTACTGTAAGCGTTCTTAAAGATTTTCCATCCGTGTTGCTTCCTTCAATACTTGCAACCAAACCTCCGATTTTTTGTGTCTTTGACGAAGTATTGCTAATATCTCCTGAAATGGTTATATTTTCAAAATTCCAGGAGGCTTCTGTATTTGATGTATAATTAATATAACCTATTACTCCACCAAGGCGATAACCGTCGTTAGTGTTTGAGCCGGTTAATGTCCCAGCGTATGTTCCCCCACTGACCGTTATACCGGTTATAGAACTATCAGCCACTCCAATTGCTCTTCCGGCATTTCCATTTTTATCGCCATTTATCGTAACTGCAAGCGTACTAGTGTAGCGTCTCATTCATTTTTAAAGTTATTCAATATAAGATATTACCCTGCCCGTTAAGCAGGTATTGTAACCATAAGAAGTAAAAGCGGGATTTACTTTTCCGCAAGTTTTGCTGCACGACGTTCGTCCCGTTCCT
>JAFTBN010000061.1 GCA_017455185.1 Clostridia bacterium | reverse complement strand
CAGTTTGCTGAGCAGTCTTTGCACAGTTCTATCGCTTTTGTTCAGAAGAATCGCCATCTTTTTCGCAGAAAGAGAAGCGTCTTTTGATATCATATCAATCACCAGTTTTTCTTCATCCGTTAATGATTCATTTACGACAGGTTTTACGACAGGTTTTACGACAGGATTTACGACAGGATTTACGACAGTTCTCTTGAAAGAAAACGTAAAACCTTCGCGACTGATATTATACTCGATACGTCAACACTTTTGTCGTATATTGTTTTGCCGTATATTGTCGTATATGAGATGAAGATAGCCTGACAGCGAAACGATTTTGAGAACAAAAAAATAAGGATTACTACCTTTGTCAAAATAGTAATCCTTTTCTGGCTGCGGCACTAGGATTCGAACCTAGGTAATGACGGAGTCAGAGTCCGTTGCCTTACCGCTTGGCGATGCCGCATCATCTTGAGCGAAAGCATTATAGCACCTTCCACTCCGGATGTCAAGGGGATTTAAGCCCGCTTTTTCCCTCTTTACAAAAAAAGTGCTCTCTTAAGTCTCCTCAAAGACGAAAACATCTGACTTTTCGTACAATTCTCCGGAGCCTTTTCAGCCTCCGGTGTTACACTCAAAATCCGGAAAGCCTTGCTGTAATTGGATTTCAGCCTGCATTTTTTGTTATTGCAAGCATAACTTCCATTCTGTTTCAAGCAAATCCTTTGCTGTTTTGTCGCAGTCGACAGATCAAGGGAATCGCAGGCGTTTCTTCCTTTGCTTTTTACAACAATCCTGGTTCATCCAGGGTAATGCCGTCGCCCGCATTGTATGAATCCATAAAATGGTGTGTCTTCCCTTTATACTTATACGCAATCATCGTATCCAGACACACATGACTCAAACTGTTGAAAATGTTCTTTTCTATCCCGGGATTGTTTTCCTTCAGCCGCTGAATCAAAAGTTTTGTCTCCATTCGCTTTGAAATATTGGAACCGTCTTCCCGGCAGGAAGAACACGTGTCCGTAAAATGGCAGGCGCATTGAATGAAATGAAGGTGGTTATAATCCCTCCATGCTTTAATGTCCTGTTCTCTGACATAATACATCGGGCGAATCAACTCCATTCCGGGGAAATTGGTGCTGTGCAGCTTTGGCATCATTCCCTGCATCTGTCCGCTCCACATAATCCCCATCAGCGTTGTTTCTATCACGTCGTCGAAATGATGTCCCAGCGCAATCTTGTTGCAACCCAGTTCCTTTGCCTTGCTGTACAGATACCCGCGGCGCATCCGGGCACAAAGATAGCAGGGATTCTTGTCAATCTGATAAACCGCATCGAAAATCTGCGTCTCAAAAATCTGAATGGGGACACCCAAAGACGCCGCATTGGTTTCAATCAGCAGCCGGTTCAGTTCATTGTATCCGGGATCCATAACCAGAAATACGAGTTCGAACGGAAATTTGTGGTGCCTTTGCAGTTCCTGAAACAATTTTGCCATCAGCATGGAATCTTTTCCGCCCGAGATGCAAACCGCAATCCGATCATTCGGCTCTACCAGGTTGTATTCCGAAATGGCTTTTGCAAAAGGAGTGAACAGTTTTTCTTTGAACCGCCCCTTTTTGCGCAGCGTCTCCTCCACCTCAAGCGCTCTGTCTTCGACGACGAGCTGCTTGCGCAGCCAAGCCGCATATCCTCCCTCCAGGGAGTATGCGTCAAAGCCCCTCTTCCGCAACCGCATAGCGGGTTCCAGGCTCTGTGTCCCATGCATGCAGAACAGGATGATTTTCCGGTCTTTGGGCAGCGTTTCTTCCTCCCCTTCAGAAGGATACGGCTGCGCCATTGGGATGGTCCCGTATTGATAGGACACCTCATCCCGTATATCATAAAGTCTGTAAGAATCCTGCGGCAAATCCGCCACTTCCTCCAGCGTTATCATCACATCATCCATCGTAACCCCTGTCCGGAATGCATGCAAGGGAACAGTTCCCTGTTCCCCTGATCTATCCATGCGTAAATTTGTAAAGTCCCCACCAAAGATACAGAAAAACGCCTGTAGCCAGAAGGACAAGCAAAAGCGTACCGGAAATCACGGTCATTCCGAGTTTTAACGCTTTGCTCTGCTCAATTTTTCCTGCCTTTCGGATAAAGAATGCGTCCCACCACAGGGCAAACGCAATCCCAAAGAACAAAAGGACGGAAAACGGCAGGGCCGGAACATCTCCGCTCACCTGCGCCACGTCCCTGCAAAAGGAAGGGAATAAGCCTCTTGCAATCCAATAAAGAACGGCCGATGCGGCCAGAGCTGCGACGACGGTCAATCCCGCGCCGCAGCCCATCATTTTCCCGCCTTTCAAAGCCTTACTCTTCGTTCCAGATCACCGCCAGGGAGGTAATCGAACCACCCCAGCCCTGGGTCGGGTCGGTATTCCGCAGCCGGATATACAGCTGATTGTCCTCCGCTCCGCGATATTCTCCGTATACCGACTCCGGCAGCGAAATCCATACGCGGTTCCCGCCGGATTTGGTAAATGCATGATCCAGGGAATAATCCGCAATAACATACCAGGTCTGCCGGTTAAAGGAGAATTCCACAACGTAGTTCTGGAACACCTGCATCATAACGGTGGCATCCGGATACTTTTCCAGATCAAAGACATAGGTCAAGGTAGCATTTGTGTCGCAATACCGGATGGAATCGTTCTTATGAGCCTTGTCCTCGTAAATGAACGCCTCATCCTCGTTCTTGTTGTTTGTTGCGACTTCAATCCGCTTCAGGCCTGACGGGTTGGAGAAATCTCCCACGGTCTTTCCCCACTTTACCGTAACGGTTACACCGTCATGATCGCCGTCCACCTGTACCAGGAACGACCTCGTCGCAGCATCCCAGGAAGCGTATACGACCTCCTTGGTGCCCGCAAGCGTCTGTGCCGTCACTTCGGTCGGATAGAGGTTCGCGGGAGCGAGATACCGGGAGCTGATCAATGTTCCATCCGGGCCGGCGATGACCATTGTCGTCTCGTCCGCCTTCTCCTGCACGTCTCCGCGCAAGATGCCACCCGTGAAGGCCATGCGGGGCACGCTCAGGTTGAGTTTTGAAATATCATACAGAAGGACCGAATCCTTGGCCGCAACCGTAAGACTGGTCTTGACCGGAAGGGTCGCGTCAAACAGATCGATGTACTGTCCCGTCACCGTGGCAGGCTTGCTGATGGCATGTCCTGCATACACATTTCCGCGCTGCACCCACATATAATCCGTTGAGACATACGTCTTGTCGGTGTATTGAAGCGCATAGGCAACCAGCGAGGTCACAAACGTATCGCCCGTTGCGGTTTTGCTCATGATCGCGCCCGGGATGCCCACCGCGATGAATCTTCCTTTTCCAACCGGCTCATCGATTCCCACATTCTGTCCGTTGATCTGCATAATCGGATGAATGGACGTGCCGGAGAAAGACTGATAGAACTGCTTATAAGCCGTGGAAAGACTCAGGGATGTAAATCCGGAGCCGTCCCCGCTGCCTACATAGGAAACCTTTTCGGTCTTTGTCATCGTCAGACCGTTCACCGACACTTTCAGGCCGAGTTCGGAAATCAGATGTTTGAGCGGGGTGTCGTATTCCGCCCACCATTCGGACTTGATCTTCTGGTAGCTGTCCTGTCCGGCCACATACAACAGCACGCCGCCGTTCTTTACCCACTGGGCCAGAACTTCGTTTACCTTGGCCGAAACCGGTTTCTGGCAGTCATAGGCCACAATCAGGACTGAAATGCCGTCCAGATCCGTCACTTTGTCCAGATTTTCCATGCTGGTAAACTGAGTCCGGATGCCGTCGTTGGCCAGAGGATACGTAATGCCGTAAAACGCCTTGCCCGTGTTCATGCCCCAGTTGCCGGTATCTCGCTGCCAGCCGATGGAGTCGGACAGCAGATAGGAAATGCCCGGCGTTCCGGAATGCAGGGTAACCTCCTGCCCCGGAATTTCATCCAAAGCCGTAAAGACGTTCAGCTGCATGGTCCGGTATTCGCTGGATACGCCTGCGAAACTCCGGCTCGGCCACGGGAACATCTGGAACCGGTGCACCTCGGGCTGCATGAGAGAAGCGACCAGCGTCTGTCTGTACATATACCGGCACTGTTCCTCGGTATAGTCTCCGTCTGCCATCGGGTCGGACAGCGCGTAGAACGTGGTGTCCCTGACCGAATCCAGATACGTGGAATAATCGATCAACGTGGTCAGATAGTTGTCTTTTACGTTGTTGCCTTTGTATTCAAGCGTCACATTGGACGTGTCGGACCAGGTCTGCCCGATGATACCGTCCAGGACACCCAGGGACATATAGGTGTTCAGACCGGGCGTGATATTCCAGGACGCGTAGTTGACCGTGGAATGCGATGCAATGTAGATCTTGATATCCGGATTCAATTCGTGAATCCGCTTCTCCATTTCGGTCAGAATCCGCTGGAACAGATACGTCTTGAGCTTCATGGTCATGTACATCGCTTCGGCGGAAGCCGTCTGCGGCATCCAGTCCTCTTCGTAATACCGTTCCCATTCGTCCTTGAAGCCCTGGGAATACCCCGAATCAAACCACATCTCCGGTTCTTCGTACGTCACAACGTCCGGAGCGTACTTTTCCACGCAGTATTTGGTAATGTCCCAGATGTATTCAATCCAGTCAAGCGTAGGAACCATGTAGTAGTTCGTATCGCCGCTGTGAATGAAATAGCTGCCGTCCTTGCGGGTCTGGATGTCCGAAACTTTTTTCGGGTCCTTCTGTACATAAACCCCGTTGTCGCGGTTGATGGCCATCATCATGTTGACCGTGTACTCGTCGCTGACCTTCATCCAGTCGCTGAAAACGCCGTCCGCCTCAGACTTCTTGGCCACATAGCACATTACGGCATCCGAACGGAAATACATAGAATCCATATATGTGTTCACCGTCTGGAACGTGGAGGTATCTCCCTCCACCTCAACAGCCGAATACGTGCTGCTGTATGTGCCGGTCGCGGAGTCATACGAAATCTCCGGCGTCACATACAGAACCGGTTTGGTCGGCGTCGTGGATTCCTTGCGGACCACTTCTTTGCTCCCCGAGCCCTGTTTTTCCACCAGATAAACAATTTCGCCCAGCGACGGATCGGTCGCAGGCTTTGTCGGTTCGGGTTCCTTGTGTTCGTATGTGCCTTTATAGAAATAGTCCTTGGGAACTTCCAGCGAGTGCTTGGAGTATTCGCCTGTTGCCTCGTCGTATCCCAAAAATTCGGCAAGCAGATAATCAATGGCAGCCTGCGTTCCTTCCAGATCATAGCCGATCAGAACCAGCTTGTTGCCGGACTGGCAGACGATGAACTCGTTCTCCCCCAGCTGCTCTTTCGCCGCAGCGGATTCCGCGCGGTTGGTCTCGCCGACCAAAATTTCCTTGAGCGCCGATATGTCTTCGTTCGGATCGGTAATCCAGTCGGTCTTCAGTTCGACTTTCGAAACGCCCGTGGCTGCGACAATCGATTTCCGGAACGCCACGTTCATCGCGGTTTCTGTATTATTGGAGTAATCGCTTCGCATCACCGTGTACTCGCTGCTCTGCGCGTTTTCCGCGAAAATGGTCAGCATCTCCGCCTGCCCGGTTCCGTTTTCGGTTTCCTTGTCGGTTTCATCGCCTCCCGCGACCTTGCCGCAGGAAACAAATACGGCAGAAAAAAGAAGCGTCGCCAGCAAAAGCGCCATCACTCTTTGGTAAAGGTGCATGTTCTTGTCCCCCTTTGCACGGGTCGGTATCCGGCCCGCTCTTCCATTCTATCATAAGACCGCCCGAAAAGCAAGAACGCGCGCGTGCGTTCCCGCGCACATGAGGCAGACGAAAAAAGTTTTTGGCTATAAGCCCACGATTTGCAAGTTTAATAGAACAATCTTGCAAAATGCAAAAAATCAAATATATAATAGGAATGAATTTATAAAAATATCAAAATTTTGCATTTTCGTCATTTTTTCTATGCATCAAACAATTTTGTATCATTCAGAAATTTGCAAAAACCTCTTGACAAGCCTTTTCATCCTTTCTATAATGGTCGTAATTTCTTCCGGTTGTTCCGCGCAGACACGGAACGGAAAGGACCCCGATGGCAAACAAACACATTCCTGAATTGTTCGGAAGCATGGTCTTCAACGAAGAGGTGATGCGGGCGCATCTTCCCAAAGAAGTGTACAAATCCCTGATGACCACCATTGAGACCGGGACCGAAATCGACCCGTCCATTGCGGACGTGGTTGCTTCCGCCATGAAAGACTGGGCGGTGGAAAAAGGCGCCACCCATTACACCCACTGGTTCCAACCCCTGACCGGCGTCACCGCCGAAAAGCACGACGCGTTTATCAACTCGGTCGGCCAGTGCAAAGTCGTCATGGAATTTTCGGGAAAAGAACTGATCCGTGGCGAATCCGACGCCTCCTCCTTCCCCTCCGGCGGCCTTCGCGCAACGTTCGAAGCGCGTGGCTATACCGCCTGGGATCCGGCGTCTTACGCTTTCGTCAAGGACGGAACCCTCTATATCCCCACAGCCTATTGCTCCTATACGGGCGAAGCCCTGGATACCAAGACTCCTCTTTTGCGTTCCATGGACGTGCTTAACCGCCAGGCTCTGCGCATTCTGCGCCTGTTCGGCGACACCACAACCCGGAGAGTCAGCGTCACGGTCGGGGCTGAGCAGGAATACTTCCTGGTCAACAAGGACTATTACGACCGCCGCAAAGACCTGATTTACTGCGGCCGGACCCTGTTCGGCGCATCCGCGCCCAAAGGGCAGGAAATGGACGACCACTATTTCGGACCTCTGAAACCGAAGATCGCCGCCTTTATGCAGGAACTGGACGAGGAACTCTGGAAACTGGGCATCGAAGCCAAGACCAAACACAACGAAGCGGCTCCCTCCCAGCACGAACTGGCTCCCATTTTCGCCACAAGCAACCTGGCCGTAGACCAGAACCTGCTGACCATGGAATACATCAAGAAGGTGGCCGAGAGGCATGGTCTGGCCGCCCTGCTCTCCGAAAAGCCCTACGCGGGAGTCAACGGATCGGGCAAACACAACAACTGGTCCCTTGCGACGGATGCCGGGAAGAATCTGCTTCGGCCCGGCAAAACCCCGTCCGAAAACGTGCAGTTCCTGCTCTTCCTGGCCTCCATTCTGTGCGCAGTGGACCGCTATCAGGATCTGATGCGTCTGTCGGTCGCCTCGGCCAGTAACGATCACCGTCTGGGCGCGGGCGAAGCCCCGCCGTCGGTCGTATCCGTCTTCGTCGGAGAGGAACTGAGCGCGATCTTCGATTCCATCATCAACGGAAAAGCCTACAAGGACAAGAGCAAGGACAAGATGAATCTGCACATCCCGTCCATCCCGGTCTTCAACAAGGATACCACCGACCGCAACCGCACCTCTCCGTTCGCCTTTACCGGGAACAAATTCGAGTTCCGCATGGTCGGATCCTCGCAGAACATCGCGATGCCCAACGTCATTCTCAACACGGCCATCGCCGAAGTGCTCAAGGAATTTGCGGACCAGCTCGAAGGTTCTTCCAACTTTGACGCGGATGTGCGCACGGTCATCCGGGAAACCCTGACGGCCCACCAGAGAATTGTCTTTGACGGCAACGGCTATTCCGAGGAATGGCGCCACGAAGCGGAGCGAAGGGGACTTTCCTCCTACCCCACCTGTGTGGACGTCTATCCGACGCTTCTTTCCCAGAAAAACATCCGTCTGTTCACTTCAATGGGCGTCATGAGCGAGACCGAGCTGAACGCGCGCGAGGCCATTCTGCTTGAGAACTACTCCAAAGCGATCAACATCGAGGCCCAGACCATGATTGTCATCGCCAACCGGCAGATCATTCCGGCGGTGGAAAAATACATCCGCGACCTGGCCGAAACCGTTCGGGCCAAGCGCGAGGCGTTCGGAGAGCAGATCGACTGCTACGTGGAGCAGGATCTGCTCAACAAGATCATCAAATTGCAAACCAAGAGCTACAAAGCGCTGGAAGCATTGAAGACAGCCGAGACAAAAGCGGTCGGAAGCGGCCTGAAACTCGCCGCCTATTACAAGGACCGCGTGCTCCCTGCCATGGCGCAGCTGCGCGAGCCGATTGACGAGTTGGAGACCCTGATGCCCAGCGAATACTGGCCTCTGCCCACTTACGGCGAAATGATGTTCAATCAATGATTCCATACCTGAAAGCGGCACCGGATCCCGGTGCCGCTTTCTTCAAAACCGGGGACATTTTCATGAAATGTCCCCGTTTTTATCTTCTGCCTTTTCTGATCTCTCTTCTTCGGCAAGTTCAGTTTCGGACTCGCCTGCCGCTTCCACGGACGGCAGCCCTTTGATCTCCCCACCGTTTTTCCGGATCCGTTCCCGCTCTTTTTCCTTCTTTTCGGGACTCATCCAAAGATAACTGAACCGCATCTCGGTTCCCTTGAAAATCTTCCGGATGTTCTTGGCGTGCTTGTATATGATGCCCGCGCTTGCGGCGCAAAGGAACAGCGAGCCGATCCAGCCCGTCTCCGTTCCGGTAAGTCCGTGTACAATCGGGTAGATGATGGAAGCCGAAATCGGAACGAAGCACAAATAATTGCTGACCAGCAGAATGACGATCTCCACGCCCAGAAGAATCAGGAAAAGCCTCCAGTCAAAGCGCAGAATCGCGCCCCCCAGGCAGGCCAGCCCTTTTCCTCCGTGAAACCGCATCAGAACGGGAAAAATATGCCCCAGAATGCAGCAGGCCGCAGCCAGCTCGGGCGCAAACAGCGCCGCGTCCGGGAATCCTTTCTGTGCCATAAGGACAACCAGATAGGCCTTTGCTATATCAAAAATCATGGAGAAAACACCCGCCTTCGCGCCGAGAATAATCACGGCGTTGGACGCGCCCGCGTTTCCGCTGCCCGTCTTCCGAATGTCAATTCCCCGTATCCTGCCTATAATGTAGGAAGGATTGATACCGCCCACCAGATACCCGATCAGGGCGCATAATACCGTTTGCCAAACCACATCTGTCCTCATTTCCGACGGCAATCCGCACAAGACGGCTGCCTGTTTGTTCCACTCGCCCGATCGCTCTTTCTCATCCTACACTCTCAGCGCCGCTGAAAAGCAAATCGGTCAACTCCACGGCTTTCCCATCCCGGATGTAAATCCGGGGAACCCGAATGCCGACGTCGCACACCGTCTCATATCCGATGGTGCCGGCGGCGCTTGCCAAATCCTCGGCCGTAAAGCCGGGATGCCTTCCGAAGATTTCCACCTCGTCCCCGGGCGTACAGTCTATACCGGTTACGTCAATCATCACCTGATCCATGCAGACCCGGCCGAGAATCGGAGCTTTGCACCCCGAGACAAGGAAGGCGTACCGTCCCTGCCCGCACAAACGCGGAAGCCCGTCCGCGTATCCGATGCAGACCGTTGCCACTCTTCTTGTTTCACTCGCGACGTATGTCGCGCCGTATCCGACCGTTTCGCCGGGCTGCACATCCTTGATGTGCGCAATCACGGATTTCAATGTCATCACGGGCACAACCGAAGCCTGATTCTCAAGATCCCGGGACGGAGCCAGCCCGTAAAGCGAAATGCCCGCCCTGGCCATATCCAGATGCGTACGGGGGTAGGCCAGAATGGCCGCGCTGTTTGCGCAATGCCGGATTTCAAACCGGACCCTTTCCTTTTCAATGGCCTCAATTCCGTTCAGAAAGGCCTCAAATTGCGCGTTTGTGGCGGATTGGCCCTGTGCCTCGTCGGCAACGCAAAAATGCGTAAAAACCCCTTCCGGCTTCAATCCGGGCAGACGGCAGACCTGCGCCGCCTCTTTGCATTGTCTCTGCCGTCCCCGGCATAAAAATCCGATCCGGCCCATGCCCGTATCCAGTTTGATGTGCACGGTCACTTCGCACTTGCTCCTGACCGCCTCACCGGACAGCGCCTGTCCATATTCGGAAGAGAACACGCATTGACGGATATCGTACCTCGCCAGAAGCGGTGCGCAGGCAGGCGGCGTATATCCGAGAATCAGAACCGGCAATTTCAGTCCCGCTTCCCTGAGCTGCAGCGCCTCCTCCAGATTGGAAACCGCGAAAAACGCCGCCCCCAATGCCTCGTACAAACGAGCCAGTTCAACCGCGCCGTGTCCGTATCCGTTCGCCTTGATGACGCAGCACATTTTCGCTCCGCCGCAAAGACGGCTCTGCAGGAACAGATAATTCTGTTTTGCCGCGTCCAGGTCGATTTCCGCCCAGGTCCTTTTGCGGATGGCTCCCGTTTGGGAAAACAGCTCATCCATGGTTTTCTTCATGCCCGTTCCTCATCCTGTACAGATTGATCTTTCCGTTCGGAATCCCGCGTTCATTTGAAAGAAGCCGCCCAACAACAGGCGGCTTCCCTCAAACAGAGCGTTTCCTCTTATTTCTTCTTCAGAGTATCGCAAATCTCTGCCAGCAGTTTTTCCTGGTTGAGCAAACTGTCTTCCAGCGCCTTCTGACGAGCAGCTGCCTGCGCTGCCGCTTCTGCTGCAGCTGCGTCTGCCGCTTTCTTCTCTTCCGCTGCTTTGGCAGCCGCTTCTTCTTCTGCCTTCGCCTTTTCGGCAAGTTCCTTTGCGTGTGCCGCTTTGGAAGCTTTCATCATAATGCGAAGCATAAGGAAAATAAAGAGGGCCACCAACACAAAATCGATGATGGTCTGAATCCACAGACCCCACATCAAAGCCACCTCAGGCTGGGTTACGACTTCGACGCCATCTTCGATTGCCTTTTCTTCCGCAACCAAAACGGTCTTAACATTGTCGAGATCCACACCGCCCGTAATCAAACCGATAATCGGGTTCAGGATGTAGTTGACTAAGCCGGTGACAATTTTACCGAACGCTCCGCCGATTACAACACCGACTGCCATATCAATCACGTTCCCGCGAGTGATAAAGGCTTTAAAGTCAGACCAAAATCCGCCTTTTTTCTTTTCTGCCATTGTCTTTTCTCCTTCATTATTTGGATTTGGTTCCAAAACAATCCATTTTTATGTTTTCTACTTTTGCGTAAAAAGCAATGCTATTACCGTATTGCCTTGGGTTAGTATTCTACCCATAAAATCAGTTGTGTGATTTCTGTCTTTAATATAATAACCCAGTATACGTCTTGTCGAAAATTCACGTACCAGCTGGTCCCCGTTATCTTTGGTTTCAACTATACCGATGATCACGCCGTTGAAATCTTTAATATATTCTTCTGTTGTCACGAAAGGATTCTCCTTTTAATATGCGCGTCTTTGTGCGCGATTCAAAGGCTGTGCCGGATCCGATTTCTTGTTCATAAGATTTGGCTTTGGCCGCTATAAACTGCTTATAGCTGTCAATGTGCTGCCGGATTTTTTGGAATCATCGGATTGATCAACAATAAATTCCGGTCATTATGGATTATAGCATGAACCTTTTTTGTTTTCAAGTGGATTTCACGCGCAGACGTCTCAAATCCGGTTTTTCGGGGATTATTTCTGCGGATTGAGATACTTCCAATACGCCCGCATGTAATGAATTCCCGAGACAATCGTCAGCACCGCCATCAGGATGGTCGTCACATACGTCAGCGGAACCCATTTCTGCAGCCAGATCATCCAATCCGCTCCCGCGTTGGACCCGATTTTGGAAATGCCCAGGTAAATCAGAGGCTCAATGAACGTCACACAGATACTGACAATCTGCATCACCGTCTTGATTTTGCCCAGTTTGTGAGCCGGAACCACGATGCCGGCAGTTGTGGAAGCAACCAGCCGGATGGAAGTTACGGCCAGTTCCCGGAATACCACGATCAGCGTCGCAATCGTAAACAGGAGCCTTACGTTTCCATACCGGTACAAAATGCAGCACAGCGCACCGATGACCATGAATTTGTCTGCCAGAGGATCCAGAAACTTTCCGAAGTCGGTAATCAGATTCCGGGACCGCGCAATCTTCCCGTCCAGCATATCGGTCAGGGATGCGACGATAAACAGCAAAACCGAAATCAAGCTGGTCACGACGAATCCCGTTTCGGTCCGGTAAGGCAGAAGCATGACCACGACAAAGAACGGCACCATGATAAGACGCATCACCGTCAGTTTGTTCGGCAGATTCATTTTGCTCATTTCGTTTTTTCCTCCTTTACGCTCTTCGCGACGGCAAACCCGTACAGATCGTAATCGACAACCCGGCGGATCTTCACCTGAAGGATCGTGCCCTGCGGCACCTTTTTCTCACTGTTGAAATACACTTTCCCGTCAATTTCCGGCGCGTCGGCCGCGCTGCGTCCGAAATAGGACTCGCTGACGGGATCGTAATCCTCGCACAGAACGTCTATGGTCTTTCCGATATAAGTCTGATTGATTTCCTCGTTGATCCGCAGCTGTTCGCGCATCAGGATATCCGCGCGGTCCTGCTTGACCTGCTCGTCAATCTGGTCCGGGTAATCATAGGCCGGAGTTCCCTCCTCGCGGGAGTAGGGGAACACGCCCATATGCTCGAACCGGGATTCCTTAACGAACTCGCACAGTTCCTCGAAATCTTCCTCGGTCTCGCCTGGGAATCCGACCAGAAACGTCGTGCGGAGCACAATGCCCGGAATCTCCTGACGCAATTTCTTCACGGTTGCGCGCACCAGTTCGCTTCCGCCATGACGGTTCATGGCCTTGAGCACATGCTCGGAGACATGCTGCAGCGGGATATCCACGTACTTGAGCACCCGCGGGTTGTCTCTTATCTCAGCGATCAGGGAATCGGTCATCTTGTCCGGATAGCAATACAGAAGACGGAACCACGGGATGTTCGTCTGATCGCTCAGGGCGCGCAGAAGTTCATCCAGCGCGTAATGCCGGTACAGATCCTTTCCGTAACGCGTGACGTCCTGAGCCACCAGCGTCAGTTCCTTGACGCCCAGCGCCTCCAATTGACGCGCCTCCTCCACCAGATCCTCAATCGGACGGGAGCGGAACGGGCCGCGGATATACGGAATGGCGCAATAGGTGCAGCGGTTGTCGCACCCTTCGGCGATTTTCATATAGGCCGCGAACTCCGGCGTGGTCAGGATGCGTTCCCCGCCCAGCGCAACGGTCTCCTTCGGATCATAGCACGAATAGGCCTTTTTACCCTTTGGAGCGGTGACCGCTTTGACGGCGTCGACAATATGGTGAATTCCTCCGACGCCCAGAACCGCGTCCACTTCAGGCATTTCCTTGAAAATCTCGTCCCTGTACCGCTCTGCAAGGCAGCCGGTCACGATAATCGCCTTCAGACTTTTATGTTCCTTGAGCCAGGCGATGTCCAGAATGTTGTCGATGGATTCCCTCTTTGCGCTTTCGATAAACGCGCAGGTATTGATGATGACGACGTCGGCCTGGGTTTCATCGGGTGTAATTTCATATCCCGCGTCCAGCACCTCGTGCAGCATCACTTCCGTATCCATCTGATTCTTCGGGCATCCGAGCGACACAAATCCAACTTTCAAATTTTCACCTCCGTCCGAGCCTTACCCGTTCACCGACTGTCCGGCTTCCAGGGCGCGTCTGCGGCGCATCATATCCTTCATACGAAGTTCCGTGTTCAATATCTTCTTGCGGAGCCGGATGCTCTTGGGCGTAACCTCAATCAGTTCATCGTCCTGGATGAATTCGATGGCCTCTTCCAGCGTCATGATCTTCGGAGGCGTCAGGAGCAGTTTCTCATCCGCGCCGGACGAACGGATTGCCGTCAGATGCTTTTCCTTGCACGGGTTGACGGCGATATCGTCGTTCTTCGGGTTTTCCCCGACGATCATTCCTTCGTACACCTGGGTCTGCGGACCGACAAACAGCTGTCCGCGCTCCTGTGTATTGAACAGACCGTACCGGGTGGTTTCTCCCTGTTCGGATGCAATCAGCGAACCGGTAAAGCGCATCACAACCTCGCCGCGATACGGCTGATAACTGTCGAAAACGGAGTTCATGATGCCCTCTCCGTGAGTGGCCGTCAGGAACTCGGAACGATATCCGAACAGGCACCGGGTCGGAATGTTGTATTCAATCCGCGTACGGCTTCCGATAGGCGTCATAGAAATCAGGTCGCCCTTGCGCTGTCCGAGTTTCTCAATGACAACGCCCACGTATTCCTGCGGGACGTCCAGCAGCACTTTTTCAATCGGTTCGCATTTCACACCGTCGATTTCCCGGTAAAGCACGCGCGGGTTGGAGCACATCATCTCATAACCTTCCCGGCGCATGGTTTCAATGAGAATGGACAGATGCATTTCTCCTCGTCCGGACACCAGGAACTCATCGGTTGTCTCCCCATCGCGCACGCGCAGGGAAACGTCCTTGAGCAGTTCCCGGTACAGTCTGGCGCGCAGCTGACGGGACGTAACGTATTTGCCTTCTTTGCCCGCAAACGGAGAATTGTTGACCGAAATGGTCATTTCCAGTGTGGGTTCGCCCACCTTGACAAATTCCAGCGGTTCGGGAGCCGAAATGTCGGTTACCGTGTCCCCGATGGTAATGTCCTCGGGCCCCGAGAAGCAGACAATGTCCCCCATTCTGGCCTTTTCAACCGGAATCCGGTCCAGTCCGTCAATCTGGAACAGCGCCACGACCTTGCTTCTCTTCACGGGCGCGTCCGGGTTGTGGTAATTGCAAATGGCAATCGGCTGATTGACCGAGATAACGCCCCGCTCAACCCGTCCGATTCCGATCCGTCCGACGTAATCGTTGTAATCGATGGAGGAAACCAGCATCTGAAGCGGTTCGTCTTCCGAGCCCTCCGGCGCGGGAATATAATTCAGAATCGTATCGAACAGCGGAGTCAAGTCTTCTCCCGGCACATCCGGCTTGTAGGAGGCGGTACCCGACCGGCCCGAGCAATACAGCATCGGGCTGTCCAGCTGTTCGTCGCTGGCGTCCAGGTCCATCAAAAGCTCCAGAATCTCGTCCTCTACTTCGCCCAGCCGCGCGTCCGGCTTGTCTATCTTGTTGATGCATACGATTACGCGATGATGCAGTTCAAGGGCGCGCTGCAGCACAAAACGAGTCTGCGGCATCGGGCCTTCGGCTGCGTCCACCAGCAGAATAACGCCGTTAACCATCTTGAGTACGCGTTCCACTTCTCCTCCGAAGTCCGCGTGCCCGGGCGTGTCCACGATGTTGATCTTTACGCCCTTATAGTGAACGGCCGTATTTTTTGCCAGAATGGTGATGCCGCGCTCACGCTCCAGATCTCCGGAGTCCATGACGCAATTGACCATCTCCTGATTCTCGCGATAAATGCCTCCCTGACGGAGCAAGCCGTCAACGAGAGTGGTTTTTCCATGGTCGACATGGGCGATAATCGCCACATTTCTTAAATCTTCTCTGATCATACTGCCCGGCTCTTTTCTTCTGTCAAAGAGCCTTCTCCTTACATAAAATCACAAATAAATATTATACCATAGAAGCTTTGCGGTTTTGTTTCACTGTTTTCACAATCTTTTCCGTCCGCCGCTTCAATCCTTTTGTAAATAATCCACAACAAAGCAGGAGGGGAGCTCCCGCTCTCCTCCGTTACCCTTTTATCAGATTGATCGCGTTGTCCATCAGCTGGATTGCGTCCGGGAACAGGTAAATCAGAAGCCCCATGATCACCAGCGACCCAATCACCAAAGCAATATACGCACCGATGCTGGTTCCCTTTTTCTCAAACCGGGTGTCCGCCTCATAGGACTCTTCCTTTGGGATGTAATAGTGGAGTTTGCCCTGTTCACCCTGGAACGGGGCGGAAACGAAAGGCGGAACGTTTTCCTTCCCTTCGTTTTCTTTCTCATACGCTTCCTTTTTTGCAGCCACTTCGGCCTCAAAGGTCTCTGCCTCCGCGCAATGCACCACACGGCCCAGGATCCGTCCTTTTTTCAGATGCATCCGCACGAAATAGTTGTTCTCAAAGCCGAGTTCCGCCAATGTCTTGGCGGTTTCAGGCGTATAGCACTGGTCCATGAGCAGCGCACGCACAAACGAACCCAAAATCCGCTTGTCCCGCAGGACAAACAGGCCTCCGACGATGATGCCGATGGTAATGCCGACGATCACCAGCGTCGGTGTGATGATGGAATGCTCATTGAAAGAGAAATTGTCATAATTGCCCATTTCCATCGTCAGATATTTGTCCCTGATGTTTTCCCAGATAACAACAAAAATGTTCTCCGCCAGAGTCTGAACCGTCATGACAACCTCCTTTCCCTCAATCCGTGGTCATTCTTTACTCCTCTTCTCCGAAAACCGCGTCGCCGCAAATGGTCCGGAGCAGTTTTTCCAGGTCCGCGTCGTCACTGTAGGAAATCTCAACCGTGTGCTTTTTCGCGGATTTGACAATGCGAAGTTTACGTCCCAGAATGCCTCTTGCCTTGGATTCGATGTCCCGCAGCTGATATTTCTGCATCATCTCATCCGGGGAGTCCTCCCCTTCTTCGGCCTGTCCCCGGTTTGCGTTTGCATTGAACAGCCGAACTGTATTCTCCACTTCCCGTACGCTCAGACCGCGGGATACAACCTTCTGCGCCAGTTCAGAGATCTTGGTTTTATCCTCCAGGCCGAGCAAAGCCCGTGCATGACCCATGGAAAGCGTCTTTTCGCGCAACATTGCCAGAACGTCATCGGGCAGTTCGAGCAAGCGCAAAAGATTGGCGACCGTGGAACGGTTGCGGTTGACTTTCGACGCCACTTCCTCCTGCGTCAGGTCGAACTTGGTCATCAGTTCCTCATACGCCAGCGCTTCTTCCACCGGGTTGAGGTCCTCACGCTGAATGTTTTCAATCAGGGCGATTTCGGCCATTTTCATGTCATCTCCGGACAAGATGATGGCAGGAATGTCGTTCAGACCGGCCATGCGGGCCGCACGCCATCTTCGCTCTCCGGCGATAATCTCATAATGATCCGGAGAAAACGGGTTCTCCCGAACCAAAATCGGCTGTAAAACACCGTATTTGTTTACCGAATCCGCCAGGGCCTCCATCGGTTCACGCTCAAAATCTTTTCTGGGCTGATTGGACCGGGGCTCCACGTTGGAAACCTTGATTGTGGTCACTTCTTCCGCCTTGGAAGCAGGCATATTATCCGCATAAAGATCCAAAAAACCTCTGCCAAGACCGGTTTGTGCTTTTTTTGCCATAATCGTTCTCCTTAAATCCGCATGGAAAGTTCTTTGGCCACGGCGAGATATTCGCGGGCGCCTTTGGAACTGCGGGAATGATAATACACCGGCAAACCATAGCTCGGAGCTTCCGAAAGTTTGACGTTACGGGAAATCGGTGTGGTGAAGAGCTTATCCGAATAATGCTTCTTCAATTCCCCGATAACCTGAGCGGAAAGCAGCAGTCTTGTATTATACATTGTCACAAGAATGCCAGTAATGCTTAAATTAGAGTTGTAGTGTTGCTTAATCTTTGTTAGTGTAATAATAAGCTGAGAAAGACCTTCCAATGCATAAAATTCACATTGCATAGGAATGATAACGCCGTCCGAAGCGGAAAGAGCGTTGATGGTCAGCATACCGAGAGAAGGCGGGCAATCAATGATGATATAGTCGAACTGGTCCTTGAAAGTAGCCAGTGCGTCTTTCATCCTGTATTCGCAATTATCCAGCTCGGCCACTTCGAATTCCGCTCCTGCCAGAGCGACTGTGCAAGGCACGATCTTCAGATTCTTGAAATCCGTTTCATAGATGGTTTCCTCGAATCCGTCGTCCTGCGTAAGAAGATCCATTGTGGTTTTTTTCAAGCCCTTTTTGATAATACCGACACCGGATGTGGCATTACCCTGGGGATCGAGGTCGATCAGCAGAGTCTTGAATCCAAGAACGCCCAGCGAAGCAGCCACGTTTACAGCGGACGTCGTCTTTCCGACGCCTCCTTTTTGATTAGCAAATGAAATAACTTTTCCCACGGCAAACTCCCTAAATAGAAAGAATATATAAATAGTATAACATAGATAGAACGGAAAAATATGAACAAATTGTGAATTTGAACAAAATGTATGCGCGTTTTACGTCTTCGTTCCGTTAAAGGGCGTCGATTGGATTCTCATGCTCTCAAAATTCTCAAACAAAGAAATGCAATCGTCGCTTACAGAAAACAGAGTCCTATCCAGATTCAGAACGAATTATAAATGGATTTCCTGACGGATATTGCCTTAAAAGCTAACCCTTACCTACTGTGCGTCTGATGTACAAAAGGAAATCGCGACTTGACAGATTCCATTCCGTATGGAATTCCATGCTCACCAGCGACCGGTACGCCAAGCACCTTGTTCACCGGTTTCGCAAGTGGCGGCTTTCATTGTACTATGAAGTCCACGCGGCTGTGCCATACAAGCGGAACCATGCAACCATCTGCATGAAAAGAAAACAGATTCGATAGGCATTGATGATTCCGAATCAAACAGTCTATAAAGATACACAAATCGCCAAACATAAGCAGGCAATTCTGAATTGATCATAAGGATTATGTTTCACGTGAAACAAAAACCTAGGGCAAAAAACGGTGAAGAGCTGAGAGAAAAATGTTTCACGTGAAACAATGATCGGTGCAAGCATTAGGATAAGAAAAGAATCGAGTTCAGATATGAATTGTTAGGCTCTGAATTCTATTCCTGCTTCATATGAGCAAGAGAAACAGAGCCAATGTTTCACGTGGAACAAATCCAGCCATAATTGATTCAGAACTCGCAAACAAATTGAAAACAAAAGCTGATGGAAAGTATAGTCTCGAGACCCTCGCAGAAGTTGAAGAATCGATTACGGATACTCTCTATGGAATCAAGCCACAAACGCATATAACGCAGAACAACAGACAAGTCAAATTGTTCCACGTGAAACAAAATATGAGACAACTCTATGTTGCAGAGAAAGTCTTATGTTCTAAGTTGTACAATCTGAGGCAATGAACTGATAGGTGTCCCCAAAAATCCGAAAATCATAATTGTTTCACGTGAAACAATGAATCAACGTTGCCCTTCCCTTCCCCAGAATCAGCAAGAAGCGAAGCAAGCAGCTAAGCCAACCTGAAAGTCAGCCCAGCTATAGGACTGGTTGTTGAAAAACCGGATTTCGGTTGATTTTACGTCAGAGCTATACAGGCACAAAAAGAACCACGTGAAACCAGTTGTTTCACGTGGAACAATTACTGTATTTGCAAGGCCGCTTTCTTGATAGCGCCAAACCTTCGAGGAAAACCAGCCGGAGTCGATTTAACTTTGCGAAGCGAGAGAACAACTCTCTTTTGAGTTTCCCCGCGAACCGGCAGTTCAAACTCATTCCGCTTCGGTTTATCGCATCCCAGTTCCATAATGTGATTCAAAGAAGCAGTCAGTTCTTTGTCTGCAAGAGAACCTTTCAACGCTATAAAGTCACAGCCAATCTTAAGAAAAGGAATACATAGTTCAGATAAGGTATATAGATTTGCAACCGCTCTTGCCATGACGGCATCAAAGGATTCCCTGTATTGATTTGCCAATTCTTCCGCTCTTCCATACCAGACTTGCACATTCTCCAGTCCAAGATCCTTGATCGTCTTTCTGACAAAAGACACCTTCTTTTCCGTGCTGTCTAATCCAACAAAGGTCAAATCAGGTCTCGCTATCGCCAAAGGAATGAGCGGAAGACCGGCACCGGTTCCAACATCCAGCACCTGCCCCTTGTTTGGCAAAAAAGAAGAAGCAAGCAAAGAATCCACATAATGCAGAGGGACAGCGTCGCCTTCCGGAACAGCCGTAAGATTCATCTCTTCATTGGTCTTGTATAGAAGGAGATGATATCTGTAAAGTTGATCCGCCTGTGCATCTGAAAGCGCCTTGATTCCAAGAGCCCCCAACGCTTCCTTCAGTTGTGTATGAAAAACTTCAAACTCGTTCGATTTGTTCTCAAAATTCATCATTTCAGCCCTAAATAGATCAACAATACGGTAATGTCAGCCGGATTGACGCCGCTGATACGGGACGCCTGGCCAATCGTCTGCGGTTTGAATTGATTCAGCTTTTGCGCCGCTTCAATTCTTAGGCCTTTGATGGTAAAGTAATCCAGCCCGTCCGGCAGTGCCTTTTGATCCAAATGATGAAGCCTTTCAGCACTGGATTGCTGCCGCTTGATATATCCGGCATACTTGACGTTCACTTCCACGGACATTTGTTCACGCCTGGACAAAACAGGCCGTTCTGTGTCGATTTCGTTACACATAGCATAAGTAAACGCAGGACGTCGAAGCAAATCGGCAAGAGAAATACCGGATTGTACTTCCGCTTCTCCGTACCGGACAAGAAATGCATTCACTACAGCCGGAGAGAGAAAAGTTGTTTCAAGACGCTCCATCTCCGCACAGATCCGTTCCTGCTTAGCGAGAAAAGCTTGATACCGTTCCTCGGAAATGAGTCCGTACTCATATCCATAGCGTGTCAGGCGCTCATCTGCATTATCTTGACGCAATAACAGCCGAAACTCTGAACGGGAAGTCATCATACGGTAAGGCTCATTCGTTCCTTTCACAACCAGATCGTCAATCAACGTTCCGATATAGGAAGAATCTCTTGAAAGGACCAATGGCTTTCTTCCTTTTATATAAGAAGCAGCATTGATACCGGCTATCAAACCTTGCGCGGCCGCTTCCTCGTATCCGGACGTACCGTTAAACTGACCTGCTCCAAACAGGCCAGATATATTTTTGAATTCCAGAGATGCATTCAATTGCAAAGGATCGACACAGTCATACTCAATTGCATACGCATACCGCATAATCTGAGCGTGCTCAAACCCCTTGAGAGAATGCAGCATGTCTACCTGAACATCCGTCGGAAGGGAAGTGGAAAAGCCTTGAATGTACATTTCTTCTGTATTTCGTCCCAACGGCTCCACAAACAGCTGATGTCTCTCCTTGTCGGCAAAACGAACCAGTTTGTCCTCAATGGAAGGGCAATATCTTGGTCCTGTTCCGTGAATGTTCCCGGAAAAGAGCGCAGATCGCTTGATATTGCTTAAAATAATGGAATGAGTGTCTGCATTCGTGTATACGATGTGACAGGGAACCTGCTCCTTACCTTCCAGATAATTCTCCGGCGTCTCAGCAGAGAAGGGGAGAGGATTCTCTTCCCCATCCTGAATAGCAAGTTGATCAAAATCGATCGTTTCCTTTTTGACACGGGGAGGGGTTCCGGTTTTAAACCGAACAAGTTTCACCCCATGTTCCATAAGGGAAGCAGACAAGGAGTCTGCAGAATGAAACCCATCGGGTCCGGATGAATAGTGAACGTTCCCGACAAAGATTTCGGACTTCAGATAGGTTCCGGTTGCGACAATGACGCATGAACAGGCGTACTCTTCTCCCAATTTGGTTCTTACGCCGCATATTTTTTGTTTACCGTCCAGGACTTCGGTCAAAATTTCAACGACTTCACCCTGAACCACCCGCAATCCGCGTGTATGCTCCAGTTCTTCCTTCATCAGAAGACGGTACAGTGCTCGATCCGCCTGCACCCGTTTCGCATGAACTGCTGCACCTTTGCCTGTATTAAGAGTGCGACTCTGCAAGGTAACTTGATCGGCTATCCTGCCCATCACGCCTCCTAGAGCATCCACTTCATATACCAAATGACCTTTTGCAGATCCGCCGATGGATGGGTTACAAGGCATATTGGCAATGGCATCCAGAGAAATTGTGAAAAGAACGGTATCCGCGCCAATTTTGGCAGAAGCAATTGCTGCTTCAACCCCGGCATGTCCCGCCCCGATTACGACAACATCTGTTTTTGTTTTGTAATTAACTTCACTCATACTGTTTCCTATTTGTTCCACGTGGAACATCTCTTTACTGTTTCACGTGGAACATACATCCCTGTGTTTGTTCCACGTGAAACACTAACCTGTCCTGAAAAAATGTTTCACGTGAAACAACTTGATTTTGTTCCACGTGAAACAATTTGAAGTGCAAGCTTTATCGTCTCGCCTTTTTAATAAGTTGGAGAGTCCAGATACCAGTTTCCTCTCTCATAAATCAGATTCAGCCGAACCGGAAGAGGTTCCTTATCGGTCTCTCCTGCTTTGTAGGTATCAAGAGTAATCTGAACCCGGTTCTGATTGCCTCTTCGGGAGATCTGCATGCTGGAATAGTCATAGATTCTCTGCCAATCGACCAAAGCAGATTTCGTTCTGCTCTGATAAATCCAATCTGAATCCTCCGAATAGTCCGCCAAAAGCACCTGCCCGTCGCTGCCGTATTCCAGAAGAAGCCCGTCAAACAAAACCGCATAAAGAGATTGCAGATAGGACGTTGAAAAGACCTCTTCCGCGGCCATTTTGAATTCTTCAATGGTTAAATAGCTTGAATATGGCGTAATAATGTCATATGACGTATAAATTGAATTAAAACTATCATATAAATATTCAATTTCCGCTTTTTTTGAATCTTTGGAATAGACCGGCATTCCGACTCCGTACAGGACGGTGTTGAGAGGGTAACTTTTTTCAATCAGCCATTTTACCCTCTGCTCAATTTCGTCTTTTCGGGGCACATCTGCTTTGCAGGAGCAGAGAAGGGAAGCGCAAAGAAGAATCAGAACAACAAGACAACTCCAAATCCGACTCTTTCCGTCAGGATTCCTCTTCATCTTCTTCCTCTTCTTCTTCATCTTCCTCGTAATCGGGCTCTTCCACGTCCATGGATTCAAGATCTGACGGATTCTCCTCCGCAAATTCTTCCTGAGCCCCTTCTCCTTGCAACAGTTCGCCGGTGCCGGTCTCTTCGGTCTTTTCTTCTTGCTCGGCGACTTTTGTAAAGTTAGCGATCTTCTGTCCGTCTGCCAGTCTCATGATGATGACGCCCGAAGTCGCTCTTGCGTGGACGGGAATGTCGCTTACATGGAAGCGGATGATCTGCCCTTCGTTGGTCATCAGCATCAGGTCCTCGGTTTCATCCACCGAAGCGATTCCGGCCAGCTTGCCGGTCTTTGCCGTCAGTTTATGCGCTACGACGCCGCGGTTGCCTCTGGTTTTCATCAGACGGAACTGCTCGTATTCCGTCATCTTTCCGAAACCGTTCTCCGTAATGCTGACCAGTTTCTTGCTCGGTTCCACATACGTCACGCCGACCACGTAATCGTCGCCCGAAAGACGGATTCCGCGCACACCGGCCGCCGAACGGCCCATAGAGCGCACCGCTTCTTCGCTGAAGCGGATTGCGCGGCCCTCATGCGTTGCCAGAATCAGCTCATCCTGTCCGTGCGTTACGCGCACAAACAGCAATTCGTCCCCTTCCTGCAGCGTAATGGCCTTCTTTCCTCCTTTGCGCTGATAAGCAAATGCGGAAAGCACCGTGCGTTTGATGACGCCTCGGCGGGTCACCATGGTCAGGTATGCCTCATCCGAGAATCCGGAAACGCTGAGAAGCGTCGTAATTCTTTCTTCCGGCTGGAGTTCCAGCAGATTCTGGACGCTCTTGCCCTTGGCGGTACGGTCCGCCTCCGGGACCTCAAACGCGCGTTTGGCATACACGCGGCCGAAATTCGTAAAGAGCAGCAAGATGGAATGACTGTCTACGGCGATTACCTTTTCAAGGAAATCCTCCTCTTTGAGGGTCATCCCGTTCAGGCCCTTGCCGCCCCGGCGCTGCGCCGAATAGGTGTCCGCGGGAAGCCGCTTGATATAGCCGCTGTGCGTCATGGTGATGACGCAGGTGTGACGTTCAATCAGATCTTCCAGCTTGATGTCGTCAATCGCCTCTTCGATCCGGGTTCTTCTCGGATTGGCGTATTTGTCCTTGATTTCCAGCATTTCGGTCCGGATGATTTCCCGTACCTTTTCAATGTCGCCCAAAATGGCCTCCAGCTCGAGGATATTGGCATGCAGCCGCGCCAGTTCTTCCTCAATCTTGTCGCGCTCCATGCCGGTCAGACGGCCCAAAGGCATGTCTACGATAGCCTGCGCCTGTTCATCCGACAGATGTCTGAGATTTCCTTCGACCACAAGAGCGGGATCCAGATTGTGTTCCACATATCCGTCTGCGAATTCGACGGTAAACAGTTCGTTCTTCAGTCTTTCCTTCGCCTCCGGAATGGAACGGGAGGAACGGATCAGCTCGTAAATCCGGTCGATGTTGGTCAGGGCAATGTGGTATCCTTCCAGGATATGCGCACGCGTCTTGGCCTTTTCCAGACGGAACTGGGACCTGCGGGTGATCACTTTCTCCTGGTGGGCGATGTAATAATCCAATACCTGCTGCAGATTCAGGATCTTCGGCTCGGTGCCGACCAGGGCCAGCATGTTCACCGAACAGGTATCCTGCAGCTGGGTGTACTTGTACAGCTGATTTAAAATAATTTCCCCGTTCGCGTCGCGGCGGTACTCAATGACGATGCGCATACCGGCCCGTCCGGACTCGTCGCGCATGTCGGTGATTCCTTCAATGCGCTTTTCCTTTACCAGATTGGCAATGTTTTCGCACAGCAGGGATTTGTTCACCATGAACGGGATTTCGGTCACGATGATGCGGTGATGCTCTTCTTCCACGGTTGCCTTGGCACGGACATAAATCCGGCCTTTACCCGTTTCATACGCCTCTTTGATGCCTCTTGTGCCGTGAATCGTTCCGTAGGTCGGGAAATCCGGCCCCTTGATGAACTGCATCAGTTCTTCCACCGTGCAATCCGGATGCTCGATCCGGTACACCGTGGCGTCAATGACTTCTCCGAGGTTGTGGGGAGGAACGTTGGTTGCCATACCGACGGCAATACCGACCGCACCGTTGACCAAAAAGTTCGGGAACCGGGAAGGAAGAATCGCTGGTTCCTTGAGCCGGTTGTCGAAGTTCGGCACCATCTCGACCGCGTTTTCGTCCAGATCCCGCAGCATTTCATCCGCGATGCGTTCCAGTCTGGCCTCGGTATAACGGTAGGCGGCAGGCGGGTCTCCGTCCACGGAACCGAAGTTTCCGTGTCCTTCAATCAGCGGATGCCTCATGGAGAAAGGCTGCGCCATACGAACCATGGTTCCGTATACGGCGGCATCTCCGTGCGGATGATACCGGCCCAGCACGTCACCGACCGTGGTCGCCGATTTCAAAAACGGATGATCGTGCGTCAGATGGTCCTCGTACATCGCATACAGAATCCGGCGCTGACCGGGTTTCAGACCGTCCCTTACGTCCGGCAGGGCACGAGACATGATAACAGACATCGCATACTCGATGAATGACTGCTTCACCTCATGTTCCACTTCCACTTCCGTTATCTTCTGTTCCGGAAAAGAAAGATCTTCATTCAATTGATTTTTTCCCTTGGAGTTATCCACTTATCGTTCCTCCCATCAAGAACTCGTCCTATTGGTTTGATGCGGTTTGGCTGGGGCTCGAATCTTTCCGTCTGCCCCTTTTTTCCGTTGAACCGGGCGTAGACCGCATACAGAAAGCAGCATACGGCATACGTCTCCACCCAACGAAGTAAAAATTCATATAAGAAAATCTGAAGAAATCCTATGCTGCGCGACAGCGCGATGCTGCCGGCCGCACGGACCAGAAACAAAATCATCGTTGCACCGAGCGCTGCCAGAAAGTAGGCGGGCGGATGACGGCGCGAATTCCTGGACAGATACCCAATCAGATATCCGGCCATAAAACAGAGAACCGGCCCAACAAAAAACAATGTACCGAGCAATCCGTCATGCAGCACGCCTGCCGCAATGCCGCAGATGCCTCCGGCCAGCGGATCGGCTTTTTTCCACGCGTATGCACACACAAACGCCATGGTAAGGTCGGGGAAAACCCCGAACAGACGGAACACCGTAAAAAGATCGGTTTCAATCAGGGAAAGCACAAAGAGCAAAAGACCAATGCCGAGCATCCGGGCGATTTCCTTTGCGATTTCCGCTTTGGTAGCATGCCGGAAGTCAATCATTCCCGATTTCCCCCGTCATAACCAGCACAAACGAAGGAGAGGACAGATCCGCCTGAATGCGGATGGTAGCCACGGGCGTCCTTCCGATTTCGTCGTACACAACCTGTTCCACGACCCCTACGAGCAGCCCCTGAGGGAAAATGCTTCCTTTGCCGCTGGTAATCAGGACGTCTCCTTCGCAGATGTCCGCGTTCTCCTGCAGATACATAAACTCACAAAGCCCGGTCTGAGGGGAGGAAACCAGCCCCTGAACTACGCCCAGCGCACCGCTGCGTGCAACCATGGCGCTGATTTGGGACCGGGTGGACGATATGGGCTGGACGAAAGACCAGCCTTTTCCGCTGGCCGTGATTCTGCCCAGGACGCCTCCTCCCGTTATGACGGGCATATCTGGCAAAAGTCCGCTTTCCGATCCGCGATTCAGGACCAGCTGCTGTTCTCCCGTCGCGACGACCGTCGCCTCGCTCCACGTATATTCATGGATTTGAGAATCCACCTGCAGATACCGCCGCAGATTCCGATTGACATACTCAAGCCGGTCATATTCGGACTGTCTGGACTCCAGCAGACGGATCTGCTCCTTTAGGGACTCATTCTCGGCCTGAAGCCGTTTGACGGATGTAAAATAGCTCTTATACCCGTTCAAGGCGTTTGAAACCACTTTTCCCACCGCGCGGAAAGGCGTGGCGAGTGTATTCAGCGCAGCCGTAATCAGCTCCGTCTTTCCCATCAGGCCCCAGGTTGTGGGGACAATCGTCAGGACCAGCGCGACACAAAGGCAAATCAAAAATGTCCGGTTTCGAAACAGTTTCATTTTACCTCCGTTTCCTTTCGTTCGGTCAGCGCGCGGCACAGCGTTTCGTACCGTTCCTTCTCGGATGCCGTGTTCGCCGAGGAAAGGAAAAGAACCTCTCCTCCCTTATCCCGGGCCTCGCGGCCCCGGAGAAGTCTTGCGGTCTGACGCGCGACACCGTCTCCTCCGTCAAACTGCGGGACAGGCCCGAAAACGCGCAAAACAGCCTCGCTGACGAACGGAAAGTGCGTACATCCGAGAACGATCGCATCAAACGCAAACTGCGCCACAGAGGCCTTCAGCGAACGCAGAAGGGCTTCCACCTCGGAGCCGTCCCTCTTGCCGCTCTCCACCAGCGGGACCAGTCCGGTCGCCGGCAGTTCCACGATGCGGGCCTGCTTTTCAAAGCGGCTCCTCAGCGCACGGTATTTCGGGAGGAGCAGCGTCCGGTCGGTTCCCATAACGAGAATACACGGCATACGCTCCTTTACCGCGGTCCGCGTATATTCCACGGCCGGCTTCAATGCCGGTTCAATCCCGATGACGGGAAAGCCCGTGTATTTCTGACGGAGCAGACCGATGGCGGCGGAGGTAGCCGTATTGCAGGCTATCACCAATGCTTTTGTCTGTTCGGAAATCAAAGGCTCCACGGCCGCCAGAGTCAGACGCTGGATTTCCGCCGTTTCCCTTTTTCCGTATGGGGCGTTGGAAATGTCCCCATAATACAGATACCGCTCATTCGGAAGAAATGTCCTCATTTTATTAAGGACACTCAGCCCTCCGACGCCGGAATCAAACACAACAATTTCTTCTTTTTCAGGCACGGCTCACTTAACCCTCTTTTGCCCGGAAGACCGCCGCCTCAGGCATCGCGTCCACCTCGGCCCTGTCCGGCAGCGCCGTGCCTTCCTTGGCTATTTTGGCCGAAGCCGCGCGGGACGCCCGGCTCAGCGCTTCTTCCAGGGACCGGCCTTCCAGCAGATACGAGCCGGCAAAAGCGGCAAGATAGGTATCCCCGGCACCGGAAAAGCCCTTTTCGGGAACCGGTACGGACTGTACGTCATACCGGCCTTCCGGTCCATAGTAAACCGAACCTTTCCGGTCCAGTGTGCAGAGAATCCGGACTCCCCACAAGTCCGAAGCCTTACGGAGCGCACCGTCAAGCACCGACGATTCGGTCAGATCGTTTTCCTGTTTTCCGAAAAGATGAGCCAGTTCCCGACGGTTCGGTTTGATATAATCCGGTTTCGCGGGCAATGCCGCTTTGAGAGGCTCCCCGTCGCAGTCCAGAAGAACGGTCGCCCCGGGGTATCTGGCTTTCACCGCCCGGATCAGGTCCGCATAGGCGGATACATCCATTCCGGCGGGAAGACTGCCTCCCATGCTCAGAACGTCAACCGGTTCGGCCAGAAGTGCCTCGGTCAGGGCGAGAACTTCCTCTTTCGTGACAGGGCCGCCCGCCTCGTTGCATTCCGTTCCCACCGATTGTCCGTCCAGTATCTTGATGTTCATACGCATACGGCATTGCGTAAAGACCGGATGAAACGTCAATCCGGGCCGGTTCAGACAGGCCGCAAGCGGCTCGTACTCGTTCCGGTTGACAAAGGAATAATACTCTACTTCATAACCCTGCAGGCACGCGGCAACCGCCTGATTGAGCCCTTTTCCGCCGTAATCCACCACCGTGTGGTCCACCCGGTTCAAAGTGTCCTTCTCAAACGGCTTTTTCAAATAAACGTTTCGGTCGATGCACGGATTCAGATTCAGAATCGCCCACCGCTTCTTTTTCCGTTCCATACGCTACCCCTTGCAGGTTCCAACTCAGATATCCAGATTTTCCGCGAATTTCGCGTTTTCCTCGATGAATACACGTCTGGGCTCGACTTTGTCTCCCATCAGAAGGGAGAAGGTCTCGTCGGCCGTGATGGCATCCTGGATGGTTACTTTCTTGAGGGTGCGGGTGTTGGGATCCATCGTTGTATCCCAGAGCTGCTCCGCGTCCATTTCACCCAGACCTTTATACCGTTCAGCTTCGATTCCGGTTCCGCCCATTTCCAGGATAATCTGATCGCGTTCTGCGTCCGAAAAGGCATAATGCTCCTGTCTCTTGCCGCTCCGGCGGTAAATCTTGTACAGAGGCGGCATGGCAATATAGACATGTCCGTCCTCAATCAGCTTGCGCATATGACGGAAGAAGAAAGTCAGAAGAAGAATCTGAATGTGAGCACCGTCCACATCGGCATCGCTCATGATGATGATTTTTCCGTATCTCAGTTTGGCCGCGTCAAACTCTTCGCCGACGCCGCATCCCAAAGCCTGCATGATCGGAATCAGGGACGGGTTGGAATACACACGGTCCACGCGTGTTTTCTCTACGTTGAGAACTTTTCCGCGAAGGGGAAGAATCGCCTGGAACCTCGAGTCACGTCCGTTTTTGGCCGAACCGCCTGCGGAATCTCCCTCCACCAGATACAGTTCGGTCAGCGCCGCGTTTCTTTCCTGGCAGTCCGCGAGTTTTCCGGGCAGGGAAGACCCTTCAAGAAGACCTTTTCTCCGGGTCAGCTCACGCGCTTTGCGTGCGGCTTCGCGCGCACGGGAAGCGGCCAGCGCCTTGTCCAGGATGGCTTTTGCATCGTTCGGATTTTCTTCCAGGTATTCGGACAGTTTGGTCGCGACCACGCTTTCCACCAGCGTCCGGATTTCGGAGTTCCCGAGTTTGGCCTTGGTCTGGCTTTCAAATTGCGCGTCCTCCAGTTTGACGCTGACGATGGCAATCAGACCCTCCCGGACGTCCTCGCCTGAAAGATTCTTGTCGGAAGCCTTCAGAATATCCGCCTTGCGGGCGTAATCGTTGATGACCTTGGTAATGCCGGCCTTGAAACCGGTCTCATGCGTACCGCCTTCAATGGTGTTCATATTGTTCGCGAAGGTCAGGATGGTCTCGGTATAACTGTCCGTATACTGCATGGCGATTTCCGCGATGCTTGTACCCTTCAGACCGCGCATATAGATTACGTTGGGATGAATGGAGTTGTCATGCCGCTGATTGTTCAGATAGGTTACGAACGAGCGGATTCCGCCTTCGAACCGTAAATCGGTCTCTCTCGGTTCTTCACCCCGGTTGTCCCGCAGCACAATGTGCACGCCCGCGTTCAGGAATGCCTGTTCGCGCAGACGGTTGAGCAGAATATCGTATTCGAATTTGGTGGTTTCGAAAATCGTCGGATCCGGTTTGAACGTAACCCGCAGCCCGTGTTCGCGACCGGGTTCGGGATCGACCAGTTTGTAAGGCCGCGCCACATGACCGCGCTCAAACCGCTCGGTTGCGCGTACGCCTTCGTGTGTATCGTCCAATTCCACCCATTCGGACAACGCATTGACAACGGATGCGCCCACGCCGTGCAGACCGCCGGCGATTTTGTATCCGCCGCCGCCGAATTTTCCTCCCGCATGAAGAATCATAAACACGACTTCAGGCGTAGGAATTCCTTTTTCGTGCATACCCGTCGGAATGCCGCGTCCGTTGTCCTCGACGGTTACGCTTTCATCCGGATTGATGGTCACCGTGATGGTGTCACAGAATCCGGCCAGGGCCTCGTCAATGGAGTTGTCCACAATCTCGTATACAAGATGATGAAGACCTCTTGCAGAAGTGGTACCTATGTACATACCCGGGCGTTTCCGGACTGCATCCAGTCCTTCCAGAACCTGGATCTGATTCTCATCGTATTCTTCTGTCACCGGTGCCGCGACTGCCGCAACCGCATCCGCGTCTTCCGAAAATTCTTCAGGAATAAAATCCTCTACCGGCTCTTCGTTCGTATCCGGTTCCTGCTGTTCAGCCGGAACAGTCTCCTTGTCGATTTCTTCCTGATTCAAGTTTTTTTCTTCTGCCATTGTTCTTTCCTTTAACCTTGTCAAGATTTGTGCTTAAGATTCTTTTGTTCCTTTTGTACTCCGATGAAGCAGAGCGATACTGGAAAGCTGAGAAAAACACAATTTGTATGATTTCTCTTTTGCATGCTCCTCATACAAAACAAACGATTTCGGGATTTCCTCCCTGCGGGCGGATTCCACCAGTCCCTTGTTTTGCATCTGCGCCAGAAAAGATCGGGTTTGCCCGGCCACTGTCGCATTGTCCATATCGAAAATCCCGAGAATGTTCTTTTCCCGGATATATCTTTTGTTTCCTACGTGCAGATACATCTTTACGTTCTTTCCTTATACATTCCCTGTGAAACGTCCCAGATTCGGGCATTCTTTTCCATATCCAGCTTTTCACAACTCGTCATGATCACCTGTTTTTCGCGAATTTTCTGCAAAAGATACTGCTTTCTTTTTTCATCCAGTTCGCTCAGGACGTCGTCAAACAGAAAGAGCGGATATTCGCCGGTGTAACTTCGGCTGATTTCTCCCTCCGCAATTTTCAAAGCCAGCGCAAAACTGCGCTGCTGTCCCTGGGACGCATACAGCCTGGCTTCTTTTTCGTTGATTTTCAGAATCATATCGTCCTTGTGCGGACCGTACAGTGCGGTACCGACGATACACTCCCTGTCGGTTGACAGACGGAGCAGGGTCAGGTACAGTTTCCAGATCTGATTGAGACAGTCTTTCCGTTCTCCGGCGTCGATTCCGAACAGTCCCTGCGGTAAAATCTCATCCACCCGATTTTTCTGTTCTTCGTTCAGACCGGGCGCATATTGCACCTGCGGACATTCGGCGCCTTCCGTCATTTCAGAAAAAACCGTCCGTACCAACCGGTCCAGATTCCGTACGTACCAAGCCCGATACCAGGTCAGAATGGCGCATTCCCTTGCCATCTGCTCGTTGAGCACGCCCAATACATCCCTTGCGTCCTCCGGCATTGTTTCTTTCTTTTGCTCACGGAGCAACGCGTTTTTCTCTTTGACGAGCCGGTTGTATTTCTGAAGCGATTCCAGATAAACGGGAAACAGTTGGGAAAGAGCCATATCCAAAAACGTACGTCTTTCCTGCGGCCCGTCTTTTACCATAGCCAGATGCTCCGGACAGAACAGGACTGCGCGAAAATCTCCGACCACGTCCGACAATTTCTTCACGAAAACCTTATTGTGGAAAATCTGTTTTTTTTCTTGCTCGGAAACCCGGATTTCAATGGTCTGGGTCCGGGCGTCTTCCCTGTCTTCCTTATAGGACAGCAGCAGCGTAAAAAAATCCTGTCCGAACCGAATCAGGTTCTTATCCCGGCTGTCCCTGAAACTTTTTCCGATGGTTCCGAAAAACAGCGCTTCAAGAAGATTGGTTTTTCCCTGCGCGTTGTTTCCCAGAAAGAGATTGATTCCGTCCGAAAAATCGATTTGCGCCTGCTCTATATTCCGAAAATTACAAATTCTGATTTGCAGACATTTCATACAGACGTCAGTTCACCTTTACCGGAAGAATCATGTACTGGTCGCTGTCTTCTTCCGGATCGGCCGCATACATATTGGTGGCCGTAAAAGCGGAAGACATATCAATACAGATTTCATCGCAGTCAATGGCCCGCGTGTTTTCAATCATAAAACGGTTGGAAAAACCGATGATGATGGGATCTCCCTTGTATTCCACGTCGATTTCATCGTACGTCGCGCCGGCCGAAGATTCCGCCTTCAGAATCATCCGGTCAGAGGAAATCTCCAATTTGATGTATTCCTTTTTGCGGTTGCTTGATTTTTCATCGGTAATCAGGGACGCTCTCTCCAGCGCGGCCAGAAATTCATCCTTGTTGACTTTCAGATGCAGTTTATGCTTCATGTTGATGATGTTTTCGTAAGGAATGTAATCTCCTTCAATCAGCTTCGTGAAGAAAATATAATTTCCGACGTTGACCACCATATTCTTTTTGCTGATGTAAATATCCGCTTTCTTCTTTTCATCGTCTTCCAGAAGCTTATAAAGATCGTTGATGGCCCGCTCCGGCACGATGAATTTCAGATTGATTTCTTCATCCTCTCCGATGGAGTTTATCTCTACGTTCTTGGTGGATTTTGCCAGCCGGAAACTGTCGCAGGCTACCATTGTGATCTGCTGGGCGTTGATGATCACATAGGTTCCGTTCAGAGCCGGTCTTGCGTCGTTGGAAGCCATGGCAAACATAGTCTTTCCAATCATTTTCTTCAAGACATTTTGTGCAATCGTAAACCCTTTTTCGCCCGAAAGACGGGGAAGTCCCGCAAATTTACCACTGTCTATGGAAATCAGATTGTATCTGGAAATACCGGAAGAGATCACCGTCTTCATTTTTTCATCTACGTCAATGACCAGATCGTCTTCATCCATCAGACGGAGCGTCTGCGCAAGCTTAATAGCCGGAATGACGCAGCTGCCCGGCTGTTCGACTTTGGCCTGAATGGTCGTTCTGGTTCCGCGCTCGTTATCAAAAGTGGTCAGGATGCATTCCTGATTTTCTTTTGCTTCAATCAGAACGCCTTCCAGGGCAGGATTGATATTTTTATTGGAAATGGTATTCAGCAGGGGCGTGATGCGTTCGTTCAGTTGCAAACGGTCAAAAATAATTTTCATTTTATACCTCCGAATTTTTTCTGCCCTCGGCAGAGAAAGAATAGATAGATTTTTTAGTAGTAAAAGTATTAGGGCCTGTGAATTCTGTGGAAAACGGAAGAAATCCTTTTCGAAGCCGAAATAAGCATGAAAAATAACAATCAAACAAGTGGAAAAAGGGTGAAAAAGTCTTTCGGTTTTCCACAGTCATTTTGATTCTTCAAGAGAAGAAACCCGTATAAAAGAAAAGAAAGAATGGAAAAAAGAGAAAGAAAAGCAGGACGGGAGTCATGCAAAGAAAAAAGAAAAATGAAAGACTGTGGAAAAACGTCATTTTCTGAGTTTTCCACTGATTTTTTCACAGCCTGTGGAAAACTTTTCAAACCGGGAAAGGGTCTTTTTCTTTTGGAAAAAACGAAAAGAAAAACAAGAAAACAAACGACTTTTCAACAGGGCCCAGGGCTGTGGAAAATCAGGTGGAAATGGTTCCACGGATGGTTCTTTCCAGTGTGTTGATTTCCATGGCGAAATTGGTATCGTTCAGAATTTTCTTTTCCATCTTCTGGATGGAAGCGATGATGGTTGTGTGATCCTTATCGAAAATCTTACCGATGTTCGGATAGGACATTTCGGTAATGGAACGGATCAGATAGATCGCGATATGACGGGCATAAACAATGTTGGAATTGCGTTTATTGCTCAGCAGGTCTTCTTTTGAAACTTTGTAATTCAGGCAGACCGCGGAAAAGATTTTGTCGATGGTCACATTGATGGGTTCTGCTCCGCCGAGCAGCTCGGTGATGCAGGAGGAGGCCAGGTCCATGGTAATGGCCCGGTTGCCGTTCAGAAAATAGAAAGCACCGAGTTTTTTGATGGCTCCTTCAATCTGGCGGATATTCGAGCGAAGATTCTCTGCCAGGAAGGTCAGGATGTCTTCGGACAGATCCAGCTGAATCTGTTCGGCTTTCTTTTTGATGATGGCCATACGGAGTTCGAGATCCGGCGGCTGGATGTCCGCAATGATGCCCGATTCGAACCGTGTGCGCAGCCGTTCTTCAAGAGGCGTGATTTCCTTCGGCATGCGGTCCGAGGTCATGACGATCTGCTTTCCGTTCTCGTAAAGGGCTTCAAATGTATGGAAAAACTCTTCCTGCGTGGAAATCTTGCCTGCAATGAACTGGATATCGTCAATCAGAAGAAAATCGCATTTACGGTATTTCTCGCGAAATTCTCCCATAGCCTGACGGGACAGGCAGTTGATCATTTCATTGGTGAAATCGTCCCCTTTGATGTAAATGATTTTTTCGTTCTTGTTGCGGCGGTACCGTTCGTTGATGATGGCGTTCATCAGGTGGGTTTTTCCGAGACCGCTGGGTCCGTAGATGAAAAGGGGATTGTATGCTTCGGCCGGACGGTCTACGACGCCGACGCAGGTCGCGTAGGCGAATTTGTTGGTGCTGCCGACGATGAAGTTTTCAAAGGTGTATTTGAATTTGTAAAAAGGCAGGGTGGACGTGAACTGCTGCTGTGCGGTCTGTCCGTCACCGGCCGCGGAAAGCGGGGAAAAACCGGGTTCGCTTTCCTCTTGGTTTTCCTGCTCTTTTTTTGCCGTCGGTTTTTCTTCTTCTGCGGTGTCGGTACAGATCAGCTGAATCTGGACGTCGAACCCCATTGCCTTAGAAAAATAATCCTGAATTCTGTCCAGGTATTTTTCGGTGATGATGTTGTATTTGAACTGATTGTCGATTTCCATCTTCAATTCGAGCGTTTCTTCGTTGAAGGAAACCGGAACCAACGTGTCAAACCAGGTTTTGATCAGAACCGGAGTCAAGAATTCCCGGCAGGAAAGTTTAAAATTATCCCAAATTTTGAAGATTTCTTGCATGATTGGATCAGAGGATGCCATGGGAACTCCTTTCAGATATTACACAAACTGCAATCCTTTCAATACGTACGCACGCACGCGCACGCATAAAGATTATATCAAATAAATAGAATATAAAAGAACTAAAAGTCTAAAATTAACAAAATGTTTTTAGTTTATTAAAAATATAACTCATTTCTAATTTGTATTTTTTTGAATGTCCTGTCGATTCTCCGTTCGGATACGGCTTGACAAGAACAGAAGGAATCAGTATAATGAAGCAAACAGATTTCTGTTTCTCATTTTTTCAGGAAAGGATCGCAAAGTTTTTCTTTGCAATTGAAAAATGAAAAGAATTAAAACCATCGAGACCCGCGATCTGGCAGCCAGCCAGAAGACCGGTGGATGCGGAGAGTGCCAGACTTCCTGCCAGTCCGCCTGCAAGACATCCTGCGGCGTTGCAAATCAGCCCTGCGAGAACAAGAACAATCGCGACTGATTCAAACAAAGAAAAGAACGGCCGGTGCGTCGTTCTTTTTTCATAAAAAGGGTAAGAAAATATGATTCATCAATTCAAACAGGACGGTTACAACATCGTTCTGGACGTCTACAGCGGGTCCATTCACAGCGTGGATGAAATCGCCTACGATATCATCGGCATGTATGAAGAAAAAAGCCGGGACGAAATAAAAGCCTTCATTTTGGAAAAATACGGGGACCGCGAAGACGTAACGCCTGAGGACCTGGATGCTTGTTTTGAGGACATTGAAGAGCTGAAAGCCAAAGGAAAACTGTTTGCGCCTGACCGGTATGCGCCTCTTGCATTCGATTACAAGAAGAGGAGCAACGTCATCAAAGCTCTTTGCCTGCACATTGCGCATACGTGCAATCTCAATTGTGAGTACTGTTTCGCAAGTCAGGGCAAATATCACGGGGAAAGGGCCCTGATGTCTTTGGAAGTGGGAAAGCGTGCCATCGATTTTCTGGTGGAGAACAGCGGAACGCGGAAAAACCTGGAAGTGGATTTCTTCGGCGGAGAACCGCTGATGAATTTCGAGGTGGTCAAGCAGATTGTGGCCTATGCGCGCAGCATAGAGAAGGAAAAGGGAAAGAATTTCCGTTTTACCCTGACGACGAACGGCGTGCTGGTGGACAAGGAAGTCATTGAATTTGCCAACCGGGAGTGCCACAATGTGGTGTTGAGTCTGGACGGACGCCGGGAGGTGCACGACCGTTTCAGACGGACGATCAACGGAAAAGGAAGCTACGATACGGTTGTCCCGAAGTTTCAGGAGTTTGTCAAAGCCCGGGGTGACCGGGAATATTACATGCGGGGAACGTTTACTCATTTCAACCCGGATTTTACGCAGGATCTGTTCCATATGCTGGATCTGGGTTTCCGCAAACTGTCCATGGAACCCGTTGTATGCCCTCCCGGGGACCCGTACGCACTGACCGAAGAGGATAAGAAGATTCTCTTCGAGCAATACGAGATTCTGGCTCGGGATATGCTGAAGCGCAAAAAGGAAGGCGATCCGTATCTGTTCTACCATTATATGATTGACCTGACGCACGGGCCCTGCATCTACAAGCGGATTTCGGGCTGCGGCTCGGGCACCGAATATATGGCCGTGACGCCCTGGGGCGATCTGTATCCCTGCCATCAGTTCGTCGGGGACGAAGCGTACAGACTGGGAGATTTGTGGACCGGCGTGACCAATTTGGCCGTACAGGACAAATTCCGGCAATGCAATGCGTACGCGCGGCCCGGATGTCAGAACTGCTGGGCCAAACTGTATTGCTCGGGCGGATGCGCGGCCAACGCGTATCATGCGACCGGCGAAATCACCGGTATTTACGAGTACGGCTGCGATCTGTTCAGAAAGAGAATGGAATGCGCGCTGTGGATGAAGGTGGTCGAATCCCTTGATCCCGCTTACGGAGGCGTTTTGCAAAAGGACGGGGGCTGTCCCGGCTGCGAGGAAGAGTGCGCCCGATAAAATTCAGAAAAGAAAGAAAAAAACAACCCGGAAAGACGAATCTTTCCGGGTTGTTTGTAGGAAAAGGTCAAAAGGTAGGGTCTGTTCCCGTACAGACCGGTCCGCAAACGGGCAGTTTCCCGTCAAAGGGTCCCGAAGAGGTCAGAAGGGTTCCTCCGAGCGCGGGATCAAGGTAGGCCGAAAGCAGGGCGGCGCCGGGTCCATCCAGCGTTCCGCATCTCTCGCCCGGCATCAGAAGCGGGATATCCGGCGGATAGGCGTAAAGTGCTTCCAGGGCCACGTCGTCACGGGATGCGGGGTCAAGAGGGTCTTTTTTTGTTTCGGGGCCGTCAAGTTTTTTCCCTGCTTCAAAGGGGGTCAGGGGAGAGGGAGGCAGAATGCGGGCCGGAGCCGCGCAGCCGGGACGGCAGGGCGGCACGGGCAGGGATTCTTCCTCACGGTCCAGGATCTGCAGGATGGTTTTCAGGCCGGAAAAGGTCGTTTGCCGGTCAGCGACGCTTGTCATCAAAAGGACGCCGAAGGGGGTGACCATCTCGGGCTCGACGCCCAGGGCGCGCAGCCGGGCGGCCAGACGGGGCCCGCAGTACAAATCCGTGACGGAACTTAAAAACAGCTTTGATTCATCATAATAACAAGAATTTTTAAAAAATAACTTTACAGATTCAGGAGAGAGAAGGCGGAGCCTGGACAGCTTTTTCGCAAAGGCGCGGAAGTCTTTCAGAGACATCCCGTAGTTCCGGAACGCTTCCTTTCCTGCTTCCTCGAGAAAAGAGGCGCATTGCTCAATCCCGGCGAGCAGTACATAGGAGGGGGAACTGGTCTGGAAGATTTTCAGCGAGGCGGCTACACAGGCGGAATCCGGTCCCGCCTCTCCCACGTGCAGCACGGCGGTTTGCGTCGGGGAAGGCAGGGTTTTGTGCAGGCTCTGTACCGCCAGATCTGCGCCGGCGCTCATCGCGTCGGGCACAGGGTCCGCCAGAAACCGCAGGTGAGCCCCGTGTGCTTCGTCCACAAAGACGCGCACGCCGAACCTTCTGCACAGCTTTACAAGGTCGGGCAGCGGGCTGACGACGCCCTCGTATGTGGGGCTTGTCAGGACCAGGACCCGTGCCCCGGGATGGGTTTGAAGGGCTTCCCGGACCAGATCGGGGCAAAGGGGCCCGTACAGTCCCTGTTCGTTCCGCGCCGGTTCGAGCCAGACTGGCTTTGCCGCAAGCAGCGTCAGCGCGTTCAGGACGGACAGATGGCAGTTCCGGGCTGCAAGAACCGTATCTCCGGGAGAGACCAGGGCATGCAGGCCGGCCAGGATGCCGACGGTAGACCCGTTGACCAGCGCAAAGGAATCGCGGCTGCCCCAAAGGGCGCTCAGACGACCGTTGAGTTCACGCAAAAGGCCCGAAGGGGCCTGCAGATTGTCGAATCCCTCGATTTCGGTGATGTCAAAAGGGAGAAGAGCGGCCAGTTCCGGGCTCGACCACAGGGCGGGATTCCGTTTGTGGCCGGGCATATGCATGGGCAGAACGGGTCCTTTTCCGTTGCGCAAAAGCGCGTCGGTCAGCGGGGTGCGGCTCATACGGGTGTTCTCCTTTGGCATCTGTCAGTTTCTGCCCCTCATTGTATCCAATTATTCGGAACAAGTCAAGCGGAAAAGGGATTCCTTCTTGCTTTTGCCTTTTTACTATGATAAAATCAAGAAGAATAACTACACGCATATGCGCGGGTACGATGAAGATGCGCGAAAGGACATAAAAAATGGATTTGCAGGTAAAAATCAAACTGACAAGAGGCATGAGCGCTCCGGCGTATGCGACCGGCGGTTCGGCTGCGGTGGATCTGCGGGCGGCTCTCGAGCCCGGACAGACCCTTACGCTTCGGCCGGGGGAGCGGGCGCTTGTTCCGACGGGTATCGCCGTATCCTGTGAAAGGGAGGACGTAGTCGCCATTGTGGCGGGCCGGAGCGGCCTGGGGATCAGGCAGGGAATCACCCTGTCCAATTCCATCGGCGTCATTGATTCGGACTACCGAGGGGAAATCATGGTGGGTCTGGTCAACCACGGGCAGGACGACTTTGAAATCGTTCGGGGCGACCGGATTGCGCAGCTCTTCTTTTTGCCGGTGTATCACGCTTCCTTCCTCCCCTGCCAGACGCTCGACGAAACCGAACGCGGAGCCGGAGGCTTTGGGTCCACGGGGAAAAAATGATGCGTACGGTTCTGGCGTCCGCCTCGCCCCGGAGAAGGGACATTTTGAAGGCGATGGGAGTGAATTTTGACATTCTGGCCATTCCGCACGAGGAAAAAACAGGGACAAATGTCCCTGAAAAAATGGTGGAGGAACTGGCAAGACAGAAGGGGGAAATCTGTTTTGCCCATCTTGGGGAAAACGGATATGATCCAAAGGATACTTTCCTGATTGCGGCGGATACGGTCGTGGCGTTCGGGGACCGGATTCTGGGCAAACCAAAGGACCGGGAGGAAGCCCGGGCCATGCTCCGGGCGCTTTCCGGAAAGACCCATCATGTGCTGACCGGGCTGTATCTGCGCTACGGGGACAGAACGGTTCTGGTGCACGACCGGGCCGATGTGCAGTTCGCCCCATTGGGCGACGGGGAGATTGAGCATTACCTGGACTGCGGGGAATACGCCGACAAGGCCGGCTCCTACGGCATTCAGGGCCGTGCCGGGATTTTTGTCCGCAAAATTGACGGGGATTATCAGAACGTGGTAGGGCTTCCGTGCAGGAAGTTCTACGAGGAGACGGTGAAACTGCTGGGCTTCTGGCCCTATTGAAAGGCCGGAGCGGGCTTCCGGCGCCGGTATGCAGATCAAAGAAAGGGGGAACCAGGATGCAGAACAACGGAACTTGGCGCACGCACGACCGGCGTGCCATTGCGGTCGGGGTCCTTTTTTGCGTAATCCTCCTTTTGTATGTGTTCCGCCTTTTTTCTTTGAGCGTGGTCACCCGGGACGAGTATCTGCTTGGAAACGAGGACGAGCAGACCGTTTCCTATCCTGTGGTGATGCAGGCAAGGCGGGGCGCCATCTACGACCGCAACGGCGTTCCTCTTGTCACGAATGCCTATTCGCACAATCTGGTACTGTACTATTCGCAGGTCCGGTCGGATTATGCGCATGCTTCCGACACGCTGTGCCGGACGGTGGCGGATTTACAAAAACTCGGTTTGACGCAGAACCTGACCTATTCCCATTTTCCCCTGGAGGGCATGTATCCCGATTTTACGTTCAGTGCCGAGGCGACGGACGGGGAAAGCACCACTTACTATCGGCTTCAGCGCGTGATCGCGGCCGATGACCTGAACAAAAAAGGGGAGTGCACCGAGGAAAAGCTGGTCGGGTTCTTCATGAAACGGTACGGCATCAGCGAAAAAAGTTTCACGGACGAAGAGATTACGCTTTTGCTGCACCTGTATTACGATATGGAAGCGGTGCAGTTCTCGGACGTGCAGCCTTACGTTCTGGCCGAGGACATCGGGCAGGAAGGACTGGCCTATTTCGCCGAAAAGGGCTACTGGGGACTGAATTTTGCCCAGACCGAGGAACGGATTTACCATTATCCCGGGTATGCCTCGCATATTCTGGGTCAGGTCGGCCGCATTTACGCCGAAGACTGGGATGAATATAAGGACAAAGGGTACAAGATGAGCGACCGGGTGGGCATCTCGGGCGTTGAGAAAGCGTTCGAGGAGTATCTCCACGGAACGGACGGGGTCGAGACGGTGGTGGAAGACACGGAAGGACACGTGCTGTCTCGCACGGTCACGCAGGAACCCAAAGCGGGGCATGACGTCTATCTGACCATTGACATTTCTCTTCAGATTGCGGCCGAAGACGGCCTTGTGCGCAATCTGACCTATGTTCACCGTCTGACCGGAACCGAGGATTGCGACGCCGCCTCTCTTGTGGCGCAGGATCCCTCGACCGGCGAGGTTCTGGTCATGGCCTCCTATCCGACGTTCCGCCTGGACACGTACAGCGAGGATTTCGACGCGCTGCTGGCCAGCGCGGCCTCTCCGCTGACCAACCGGGCAACCGCCGGGCTTTACGCGCCGGGCTCCACTTTCAAGCTCGGGATGGTGGCGGTTGCGCTGACCGAAAAAGCGACGACCCGGATGTGGGCGGATACTTTGGTGGACTGCACGGGCGTTTACACCCGTTACGCGGATTATCAGCCGAAATGCTGGGTGCACGAAAGCGAATCCAGCGAGATCGCCGAGCACGGTCCCATCAACGCGGTCGAGGCTTTGCGGGTTTCCTGCAACATCTATTTCTACGAAGCGGGTTACCGGCTGGGCATCGGCTTGATGAACGATTATTATAAAGCCTTCGGGTTCGGGCAGGGAACCGGCGTGGAAATCGGAGAGAAAACCGGAACTCTGGCAGGGCCGGACTGTATGACCTCCCTGGGGACGCGAATCACGGAATGGTATCCCGGGGATACGCTCGCCGCGGCCATCGGGCAGTCTTACAACGAGGTGACCCCCCTGCAGCTCTGCGCTTATACCGGAACTCTGATGCAGAAAGGGGACCGGTACGGAGCAAGTCTGCTCTGCGCGGTCAAACGGTATGCATCGGACGATCCCGTTTATGTGCCCGAGCGGCAGGTGCTGTCCCGGGTTCTGCTCAGCGACGACTCGCTGCAGGCGGTCCGTCAGGGCATGGAGAAGGTCACGCAGACCAATTCGGTGGTCTCCTATTTTATGGGGGATCTGCCGGTAAGCGTGGGATCCAAGACGGGTACGGCGCAGAAAACCGGACAGCCGGATTACGGCGTATTCGTGTGCGCGGCGCCGCTGGACAAGCCGCAGATTGTGGTTTCGGTGGTGCTTGAGAAAGGTTCCTCGGGCAGTTATGCTTCCTATGCGGCTTCTTTGGTGCTGGGGGAGTTTTTTACGCCCGGAGAGACGCCTCCGGACGGACTGGTCAATGAAAATGCAATTACGGCGCAGACCCTTCCGGGGTCGGCAGCCGGCGAAGGGAGTGAAGGGACATGACAAAGCGGATCGGCGTTGATCTGGGGAGCAGTTTCGTCCGGATCATAACGGATGACGCCCCGGTCTTTTGCGCACCCTCCATTCTCATCCGGGACCGGGACGGAACCGTAATCGCCTCGGGCATAGCGGCGAGGGCCATGGTGGGGAAACTGCCGAAAAATCTGGAGGAGATCCGTCCGGTGCGGTATGGTGCCGTAGTGGACCGGGACGCCTGCTCGCAGATGATGCAGGCCTATCTGGAGCATCTCGGGCTGTCCTCCAGGCTGACCCGTCCGGACGCGGTAGTGGCAGTTCCGGACAGTCTGAGCACGATGGAGAGGGAAATCCTGCGGGAGGCTTTTTACCGGACCAATATAAGGAAAGTGTCCTTTGTCAGCGCCACTCTGTGCGCGGCAGTGGGCGCCGGTTTGCAATACAGGGACGCCCGGGGCAGTCTGCTCTTTGACGCGGGCGGAAATCTGTGCAAGACCGCCGTGATCAGCCTGGGGCACGTGGTGTCCTCGGGTGTGCTGAAGGGTGGCGGGGAGACTCTGGATGCGGCGCTGGCCGAATACATCCGGCGCAATTGCGCCCTGCAGATTGGGCAGCAGACCGCCGAGCGGCTGAAGAAAACCGTCGGGACGGCGAAGTTCGCGCGTACGGGTGCCCCGATTGTCGTCATCGGACGGGACCTCAAATCCAGACAGATTATCCGGAAGGCCGTAACGCCCGAACTGGTATTGGCGGCGTTTGAGCGTCAGATGAACGCCATGGCGGCGCTTGTGCAGAAGACGCTTTCCCAGACCCCGCCCGAACTGTGTGCGGACATCGGGGATTACGGGATTCTTTTGTGCGGAGGGGGCGCGCTTCTGAGCGGCTTTTCCCAAAAGCTGGCCGACAGCTGCCGTATGCGTGTGACCGTGGCATCGGACCCGGGCAAGACCGTGGCAGACGGGCTCAGGCGCGTGCTGATGACCGGAAGAGAAGAAGAATTTGCATTATAGGCAACAGGAGGAAAAAGAAATGGAATTGCATAAGGTGTATCCCGATTATCCTTCGTCCGACGAGATCGATCGCTGGGCGGACGGAATCTGGGAGAGTGCGAACCAAATGAAAATGGAAGTGGAAGGACTGCCCGATCCGGGCTGGCGGGGAAATTTCGGTACGTTTCACGCTCCGACCCAGATCGTTCATTTCATGCCTGAGGGGCTTCACGATTTTTACGGAGTTCTCATCCGGCCTCTGAGCGGACCGGCGCCGCTGGTGGTGCATCTGCCGGGGTATGGATCCGAGTTGTCGGTTCATCCGGACGTCGGGGCCCAGGGCTATGCGGTTCTGCAGCTTTCTCCGATGGGCCACTGGACGCCCAATGGCTACGACGAATCATTGAAGGATCCCGAGACGCACGACTGGCCCCCGCTGCCTTATACGCTCGATTCGGGCGCCGAGCACGGATACAGGGACTGGCTGCTTTGCGCCGTGATGGCGGTGCTCTGGACCTGGAAACTGGACTGTGTGATTCCGGGGCGTGTTTCTTTCTACGGAACCAGTCAGGGAGGGGGAACCTCGCTGCTGCTCGGATCCCTGTTCCGGGACCACGGCGTACGGTGCGTGGCGGCGGACGAGCCGTTTCTGGTGGATTATCCGCTGGCAGATATGCGCGGGGCCTATTGGCTGCTGAAGTCCAGGATGGACCGGATTCCGGAGCAGGAACTGGGGAAAGCCTGGCACACCCTCGGTTTTGCCGACGCATTGGCGCACGCATACCGCCTGACCTGCCCGGTCCTTTTGTCGGGCGGCGGAGCGGATACGGTCTGCCCGCCTGAAACCATCCGGAAACTGTTCGAGTATCTGCCGTCGACCAAGTCGTACACCTTTTACGAGGGCCGGCAGCACGGCTATTCCGCGCCTTTCATCCAGCTGATCCTCGGCTGGTTCAGGGCGTATGCATAAGGGAGAGAGAAAATGGCATTGACGATTCCGACATTGGACCTTGAGCAGGAACTGTATTACAAGGAAGTGGGGGACAGGAAAGTCCGTCTGCTTCTGCAGCTTCCCAGGGTCAGAAAATACGAAAAGGCCCCGGTGTACCTGATCATACCCGGGGGCGGGTGGGCGATGGCCGAACCCGAATCGATGATCGGCATGTCGCGCGTTTCGGTGGACTACGCACGGGATCACGGCTGGGCGGTTGCCTCGCTGGCGTACCGCATCATCCGGCATGACCCGGTGGACATGGAACAGATCGTTTCGGACTGCATGGACGCCGGACGGTATCTGGCTCATTACGCCCAGAAACTGGGCCTGGATATGGGCCGGGTTGTGACAAGCGGGCACAGCGCGGGCGGACATCTGGCGCTGATGATGGCGCTGGCGCCCCAGGGCGCTTTCGTCCGGGACAGCGTTCTGGCCGACCCGTTCCGGGTGGTGGCCTGCGCGCCCCTGAGTCCACCGACCGTTTTGTATCAGAACGAAACGGTGCCGCAAACCCTCGCTTTTTCTATGGATGAACTGCTTCCCGGAACCACGCTTGAGGAATGGAAGAGATACAGTCCCGTGGACTGGGTGAATGCCCGCAGCGTGCCCTGCCGGACGTTTGCCGGCACGCACGACGACCTGGTTTTCCCTCTTTCTTCCGAACTTCTTGTGAAGGCGTATGAGAAAGCCGGCGCCGAATGCGAGGCGGTTTACGCGCAGAACGGCGGGCATTGCTTTGAATGCAAAGTGCCCGGCGCGAAAGTCGCGCCGGACGCTTTGGAGATTCAGAAGATGCTGTGCGGGTATCTGGACCGCTTCGCACCCGAAAAATAGAGAATTCAGATTTTTCTTTTCCGGATCAGACCCAGCGCAGGGACGCAAAGCCCAGCAATCGGAAGGAAGAGCAGGAGCGTACCCGGAGCCGCCAGACTGCGGCATCCGCCGGACGCGGCCTGGACGGGGGCGGTAAAGCGCAGGACGACGGGGTCGGAGACGGGAGCCGTTCCGCCCTCTGCCGAATTCTGACGGTAAAACGAGGGCAGGGATACGCGGGCCAGCACCGTGACGGTGTCGCCTGCGGGATCCGGTTCTCCTTCATAGGACCATTCCAGGACCTTTACGCTCTCCTTCCCGCCGCGGGCGGTGGAAAGGGTCAGCTCTTCGGGCAGAAACGCGCCGGGATGATCCGGCAGTCCGGAGGAGGTCTTCGAGATGGCCGGCAGAACCGTGTCCGTGTCCGGAAGAAGCGTATACAGCGCGCCGGTCTGTTCCATCTTTTCCAGGTACAGGTCGTAAATGAGCGCGTGTCCCTTAGCGGTGGGATGCGGATCGTATTCCATATTCAGGCTGATCAGGTCCAGAATGCTGTTGCAGTAGGCGTTTACCAGCGAGGGGTCGTCAGCCTGACGGAATGCGTCGCAGACACCGACGGTTTCGATGGAATGCTGTCCGGTCACGCTTGTGAGGACTTCATTGTACCGGTCAATCGGGCCGTCCAGATAATCGCCGATCACGCCGAAGGAATCCAGTGGCAGACGCCAGTACTTATATGGGTTGTACAACGTTTCAAAATAGATTTTGGCTCCGGGCGCCAGGGTCTTGAGTCTGGAGCAGATCATCTGCAAATCCTGCTCCGCTTCGACCAGGCCCTCCTCCGTCAAAGCCTCGAGCTTTTCGGGGGTCAGGGAGGAAAGGACGGTCATAATCCCGGTTGCGTCCGGCACACCGTCGAGTTCGGCCAGGCTCGATAACAGATGAAGCAGGTTGTTTCCCCCGATGGTGACGCAGACAAGGGACGCGTCCGCCAGGACGGCATCAATCCGGCCGCTTTCCAGAAGGGAACGCAGGCCCGACGTAGTCAAGCCGTCTTCTGCCAGATTGGAAAGGGAATAGCGCAGCTCCTGCCCCAGCATGGTAGCCCAGGAATAGCGACTGCGGGGGGTGGCGGATTTGTCATAATCTTCCAGCACGTAGCCCGTGCCGATGGAATCGCCCAGCACGACCAGGGAAGGGGTCTGTTCCCCGCCGGAAGCGAACAACACGGTCGGCAGAGCGCAGAGAAGCACGCCGCAAAGAAGCAGCACGCTGAAAAGAAACAAAAAAAGAGAGCGAATACGGTTTTTCATAAAGGCATCCTTGAAATGGGAAAGGAGTCGGTTCGGCATGACCGGACCGGAAAAAGATGGAACGTTTGATACAGTGCAAAGGGAAACTGCTCGGCGTGGATTTCGGAGACAAGAGAACCGGCCTTGCGGTTTCGGACCGGACGCAGTTTCTTGCGTCGGGCATCGGATACATTTCTCCGGGCGGACTGGAGAAGACCGCCGAGGCAGTCGGCGCCTGCGCCAAAGAACAGGGCGTCTGTGCGATTGTGGTCGGGCTTCCGGTGAACATGAACGGAAGCGAGGGCTTCCGGGCCGAGCGGGTCCGCCGGTTCATCGCGCAGCTGGAAGAGCAGACGCAGCTGCCGGTGGTGCCGTTCGACGAACGGCTGTCCACTATGGAGGCTGGTCGGTATCTCAACGAGTCGGATACGCGCGGCCAGAAGCGGAAGCAGGTGATTGACACGCTTTCGGCGCAGATCATTCTGCAAAGCGCGCTCGACCGGCTCCGGTTCCTGCGCTCTCAGTCTTCGGGATAACGGAGATTCAGGGACTTGCCCGAAAAGCCCAGTTCGATGGCCGGATAGATCTGCTGGACGTCCGGCAGATAGGTCTCCGGGTCGGGCAGCGACGGGCTGAAATGGGTGAGCCATACCCGGGCGGGCTTGGCCCGTGCAGCCATGAAGGCAGCTTCCGGGAAGGTCATATGCATGGTTTCGGCCGCCCGCTCACGTTTTTCGTCGTCCCCGAACATGCCCTCGATAATGGCCAGGTCGCAGCCTTGCATGGCCTGCTCAAGCTGTCCGTTGGGCCGGGTGTCTGTGCTGTACAGCACGGAAATGCCCCGGCGCGGCGCGCCCAGCACGTCGGCGGCCCGGTAGACGGTGCCGTCGGGGCCGGTTGCGGTTTCGTTTTTCTGCAGTTCGCCCCAAAGGTAAACCGGGATGTTCAGTTCCCTTGCCCGTTCCGGATTGAATTTCCCGCAGCGGGACAGGGTCAGACGGAAGCCGAAGCAGGGAATCCGGTGAACAACCGGGAAGGCTTCGATGCACAGCGAGTCGATGCGGCAGACGGTCTGCAGTCCGGCGTCTTCGTGCAGCTCATGCAGCCGCACCTCGAAGGGAAGCGTGACCAGGATGCACAGCGCGGGAATGACGGAAGAGATTCCTTCGGGCCCGTATATGTCGACCGGCTCGGTGCGTCCTTCGTTCCCCATGGTCAGCAGGAGGCCGGGCAGACCGCTCACATGGTCCGCGTGGAAATGAGTCAGAAGGATGACGTCAATCGAACTGCGGGAGATGTGCTGCTGTGCCGCCGCAATCTGCGTGCCTTCGCCGCAGTCAATGAGAATCCCGGTTTTCTGGCAGCGGATGAAGGCGGACGTCAGCCAGCGGTCTTTGAGCGGCATTGTGCCGCCGCAGCCTAAAAGAACTATGTCAACCATGTCGGATCTCCTCTCCTTCTTTTTTTTCTATTATACAGAAGGAACGGCCGGAAAGTCAAGGCAATGGGCGCAAAAGGAAAAAGAACGGACGGCGTGCGGAAGAAAGAAAAAATTTACAAATAAGCGCTTGCATAAACACGAGTAAATGCTGTATGATTTTAAGGAAAAGCGGATAATATGCAAACGGAAAGGAAGAATAATGAAAATTAATGCAAACTATCTGTCGCTCAGCGAAAGTTATCTGTTTACCGAAATCGCGCATCGCGTGGCGGCGTATTCCAAGGCGAACCCGGATGCAGACATTATCAAACTGGGAATCGGGGACGTGACGCGTCCGCTCGCGCCCGTGGTGGTGGAGGCCATGAAGGCCGCCGCGGCCGAAATGGGACAGGCGCAGACGTTCCACGGGTACGGCCCCGAGCAGGGATACGGCTTTTTGCGGGACGCGGTCCGGGATTACTACGGAAGTTTCGGCGTGACGCTCCAGTCGGATGAAATCTTCATTTCGGATGGAGCCAAAAGCGATCTGGGGAACATCCTGGAACTGTTTTCCAAGGACAATACCGTGTTGGTTCCCGACCCGGTGTATCCGGTTTACGTTGACACGAACGTGATGGACGGACGTCCGGTGCAGTTTATGAAGGGAACCGAGGAAAACGGGTTCTGCCCGCTGCCGAAGGAAGGCGTGAAGGCCGACCTGATTTATCTGTGCTCGCCCAACAACCCGACGGGCGCGGTCTATACCCGCGAGCAGCTGCAGCAATGGGTGAATTATGCGCTTGAGCAGGACGCGGTAATCCTGTTCGACGCGGCGTACGAGTCCTTTATCGGGGACGCGTCGCTCCCGCACAGCATTTTTGAAATACCGGGCGCGCGCCGGTGCGCCATTGAATTCTGCTCCCTGTCCAAAACAGCCGGATTCACCGGGACCCGGTGCGGATATACCGTTGTGCCCCAGGAACTGGAACGGGAAGGCGTGCAGCTGAAGAAATTCTGGCTCAGACGGCAGACCACGAAGTTCAACGGAACTTCCTACGTCGTGCAGCGCGCGGCTCAGGCCGTTTTTACCCCGGAGGGACTGAAACAGTGCCGGGAGAACGTCCGGTATTACAAGGAAAACGCACAGATCATTGCCGGGGTGCTCGGACAGCTGCACATTTTCTTTACCGGAGGAGAGCATTCGCCCTACATCTGGATGAAGTGTCCGCGCGGAATGGGTTCCTGGGAATTTTTCGATTTCCTTCTGGATAAGGCCCATGTGGTGGGAACCCCTGGCGCCGGATTCGGCGGGCAGGGCGAGGGCTTTTTCCGCCTGACCGGGTTCGGGGACCGCGAAAAGACAAAAGAGGCGGCCCGCCGTCTGCTGGACGTGCTTGGCTGAGGGCGGCTTTTTCGGCGTTTTTTTGGGAACTGAGCCCCGACCGAAAGAAAATCCTTGCAAAAAGACTTGACAAAAACACAAATTTATGCTTTAATAATCGGTGTCTCTGCCTTTTCGAGTCGGCAGAAACGGATTTTTGTAACGATTGAGGCTGCCGCAATGCAGAAGGATGAGCTCGTCCGAGCTCCCGCAGCCGAATATGGATTTATACAAGGAGGAGCCAGATATGCTGAGAACGTATCAACCTAAGAAGCGCCAAAGAAAAAAGGAGCATGGGTTCAGAAAAAGAATGAAGACTGCTGACGGCAGACAAGTTCTCAAAAGAAGACGTGCGAAGGGCAGAAAGAGATTGACATACTGATCTCCAACCGCGGCATACGCGGTTCATCGCTGTGTGCTTCTTTGTGCACATGCAACTATACACCGCCATCCGAGAACGTTCTGCGCGCAAGGAGGCGGTGTTTTGCTATCCTGTGTTTTTCGGGGCGAATGAGATGAAAATTGTATCCATAAAGGAAAATCATCTGTTTCAGAAAGCGTATGCTTCCGGCAAGAGGGCATCCGGACGCCTGGTCGCGGTTTATGCGCTCCAGGACCGCTGTGCCAACCGGGAGAGGAAGCGCAATCCCGAGAAAAAGTTCATTAACCGCGTCGGGCTGACGGTTTCCAAGAAAATCGGCGGTGCGGTTGTGCGGAGCCGGGTGCGCCGCATTTTCCGGACGGCCTACCGGGCGCTGATGCCCGATCTGAAAACCGGGTATCTGCTGGTACTGGTCGCCAGAGCCCCGGCCGCCGAGGCGAAATCCACCGAGGCGCTTCGCGAGTTGCGGTATCTGTTCAAAAAGCTTGAACTGCTGGCCGCGGCGCCCGAAGCGCACAACCAGCAGAAAGAACACCAAGACCAGGAATAAGATAAGAAAGGAAGGAGAAACCGGATGAAAAAAGTGTTCATGGCGATGATCCGCTTTTATCAGAAATATCTTTCGCCGCTCAAGCGCAAGCCCACATGCCGGTTCTATCCGACCTGTTCCCAGTATGCGCTCGAGGCATTTGAAAAAAGGGGAGTCCTGGCGGGATTCATTCTGACGACCTACCGGCTTTTGCGCTGTCAGCCCCTGTGCGCCGGAGGGTACGACCCGGTTCCCAAGACGGGATTTGAAAGGCAGAACAAGCCGCCGCGGCGTTTTTCTTTTGACGCGCGCGCATACGACCCCTTACCCAATGAAAAAACCACTGCGTTTGCAGTGTACGAAAGGATATCATTCACATGAGGTTTGAGAGTGAATTGACAGGCGACAGAAAGAGAATCAACCGCCTTCTTACAGGCGTGCTTGTTTTCTTGCTGGCCTTTGTCCTGGTTGCCGGCAGTACCGTGACGCTTTTGCGGGTATCGGCCGAGGAATCGGACACCGCGGCGGAAACAGCCGCAGAATCTTCGACGGAGCAGACCGAAAGTTCCTCGTCCGGAACCGAATCCGAAACCGGGACCGGTACGAAGGAGGAAAAGACGGACTGGTCGGTCAAAGAGGTGAATCTGGATAATCCGAACACGGGACTGAGCGTGATTCTTCGCGGAATCGGCTTTTTCCTGAACTGGATGACCCGGTATCTGGCAGGCGGCAATTACATCGTGATGCTGTTCATCTTTGCCATTCTGCTGGAAATTGTCCTTCTGCCCCTGAGCATCAAGCAGCAGAAGACTTCCATCAAGCAGGCAAGACTGCGCCCCAAGGAAATGGCAATCCGGAAGAAGTACGCCGGACACAACGACCGTGAGACGCAGCAGAAGATGAACATGGAGATCCAGCAGCTGTATCAGTCCGAGCATTTCAGCCCTTTTTCGGGCTGTCTGCCTCTTTTGATCCAGCTTCCGATCGTGATGATCCTGTATGCCATTGTTGTGGATCCCTGGCGTTATTCGCTCGGTCTTCCGACCGAGCTGAGCAAGATGGTGACCGACTATCTGGTTGCCAACGGCCAGCAGCTGACTTCCACCCGCGGAACCATCGAACTGTTGTCCAAAATCCAGGAGATGGGACTGGACAAGCTGGAAGGAATCAAGACCTTTGCCCTCAACGGGGAAGAATGCTTCAAGCGGATTGAGGCGGTTTACAATCAGATCCCGAACTTCAATGTGTTCGGAATCAACACCGGATATCTGATCCGGGATCCCCAGGCGTCCAAATGGCTTTATGCCGTGCCGGTTCTGACGTTCGGCGTGTATTTCGGAAGCATGAAGCTCAATCGTCTTTTGACCTATCAGCCGCCTACAACCGCGGATGCCAAGGCGCAGGGCTGCTCCAACAACGTCATGGACATCATGATGCCTCTGTTCAGCGTATACGTGACCTTTATCGTTCCTGCGGCGGTTGGCATTTACTGGATTTTCAAGAGCCTGACGGGTACGCTCAAGCAGTTTATCCTGAAAAAAGCAATGCCTTATCCCGAATTTACGGAAGAGGAGTACAAGGCAGCCGAGAGGGAAATTCTCGGGAAAGCGCCCAAAAAGAGAAACGGCGGCTCAAATGTAACCGTCACCGGCGGTGTAACGCCTTCGGGTAAACGGTCCCTGCATCACATTGACGACGACGAGTATGAGGAAGGGTATCAGGCTCCTCCCGTCAGAAAGGCGCCCAAGGGAGATTACGTCGAGGAGGATGAACCTAAGAAGGCATCCGGAAAGCTGCTCGACGGCGTGGAAATGAAAGAGGACGAGCCGCGAAAGACCGAACAGCCGTCCGAAACGACGGAGAACGAGCCCAAAGAGGATTTTTCGGAATTTGATGGCGGGGCTGATTTCGAGACCGGACCGTCCGGGGACGAAACCGATGAAAAAAACGATGATTTGAATTAAAGAATGCCCGGCATTCAAGGATTATAGGAGCAAGACATGGAAACGATTGTAAAAACGCAGGAGGCAATGGGCAAAACCATCGACGACGCCGTTGCCGCCGCAAAGGCCGCGTTGCACCTGGCGCCGGACGCGCAGGTTGAGGTAGAAGTGCTGGAGGAACCCAAGAAAGCATTGCTTGGCTTTATCGGAGGTTCTCTTGCAAAAGTTCGGATTACCTATACAGAAGAACCGCAGGCTCCGGAGCCGGAACCGGCGGAGGCGCCCGAGAAGGAAGAGCCCAGGGAAGAATATGACGATGAACCCGAGGCTCCGAAGGAACCGGTTGTAAGAACGTATGAGACCCTGGATCGGCCGGGTGTGAAAATGGCCAAAGCTTTCATCGACGGCGTGGTTCAGAATATGCAGATGGACGTGACCATTGACCTGTACGACGGAGACAACAACGATACGGTCATCGATATCGTGGGCGACAAGGCCGGCGTCCTGATCGGACATCACGGCGAAACGCTGGACGCACTCCAGTATCTGGCCAATCTCTCGGCCAACAAACACATCGGGAGTGACAAAAAGGAATACTGCCGCATCACCGTAGATGTGGAGGGATACCGGGCCAAGCGGGAAGCGACGCTGCGGGATCTGGCACGCAGAAAGGCCTCTCAGGTCCTGAAATACAAGAAGAGCGTGATGCTGGAGCCGATGAATCCCTACGAGAGACGGATTATCCATTCCCAGATTCAGGAGATTCCCGGCGTTTCCACCAATTCCATCGGCGCGGACGACAGCCGGCGCGTCGTGATTTACCTGGACGATCAGCGGGAGACCCCCGACGAGGAGTGAGCCTGTTTCATAAAGGTGTTGACAAATCATTTATTTGTGATACAATAATAAGTAATCAAGCAGGAAAACCTGCAAATAATAAGGAGCATGTCATGAAAAAGTTACTTGCTTGCCTTCTGGCACTTGCTATGGTTTTGACTTTGGTTGCGGTTCTTGCTTCGTGCGGGGACAAAAACCCTGAGAAGCCGACCGAGAAGCCGACCGAGAAGCCGACCGGCGCAGCAGAAACCGAAAAAGGATCTGCTGGCGAGACTGAAACGGAGAAGCAGACCGACAAGGAAACCGAAAAACAGACCGAAAAGGCTACAAAGAAAGAAACACAGACCAAGAAAGAAACGGTTAGCCCGATTCTTGGCAATCCCACTTTCGACATTGTAAAATTGGACAAGAGCACCATCACCATTGATGGTGAACTGGATGAGGTTTATTACAATTCTCAGCCCCTGGAACTGTTCGCGAAAGACATTCCGAACGGCACCGATGCAACCGGTATGGGCGCAGTTGGTGATACAACCCTGAAGGATGAAGATTTTGCTGACAGTTTCTATTTCGCTTATGATGCACAGAATCTGTACATCTGCGAAGTCCGTTACGACAAGACTCCGTACTATCCGGCTGACACGTTCAGAAGACCGTACACCGGTGACGGTTCCCTGATCTGGTTTGTCAACTATGGCAAACTGATAGGCGGCATTCAGTGGAATGCGGCAGTCAACCTCGACGATCCGGAAAGCGATGAGTATTCCAAGGATCCTGTTTTCGGTTGGTTCAAGAATACCGATGAGGCCAACTCCGTTAAGAAGGATTGGGAATCGAAGAGAGAGCAGTATGCCGATTATTACATTCTGGAAGTCAAGATTCCGTTGACGGATATCTCCGTCACCGTGGAAGACATTGAAGCCGAGCACATCGGATTCACCTTCTGCACCGTGGATATCGTTTCCGACGGATTTGACGGCGATCCGAGCCATCTGTGGACCGGAAACGGTTATCAGCTGCAGTACACCGGTGTTAACAACTGGGCAAAGTCTTACATCGGCGTTTGCAAGAACGAGCCGGATCCTTCCATCGCAGCTGCAAATGCAGCCTTGAAGACCAAGATCGGAAGCGGTCTGGGTACAAACTTCAGCGGAGTCGTGTTGGGTCAGCTGACGTTTGATCCGATTGATATCTCCAAGGCAACCAAGGTTAAGATTACCTTCCGTCTGAACCAGGATTTCGATCTGACCACTCTGGAGAACGACGGCGACATTGAGCTCGCTGCCGGCGGCAAGTGCGATCAGCTTGAAATTGCTTATCATACCAACCTGATCAAGGGCCTCGGCATCAGCAAAGAGGGCGAGGAAGCCACTCTGGAACTGAATCTGAGCATTGACGCCGTGAAGTGGACACCCGGCACCGAGCATACCGATAAACCCGGTACGCTGGACGAAGCACTCTTCAAGGAAGTCCTGTCCTCGATCAACTTCTTCAGATGCTATATGGGTGGCAATGTCAACCTGGCCATGACCATCACATCGGTTGTGTTTGAATGATCTGAGTGCAAAAACAAGCTGTTCTTTCCGTGAACAGAGGCGCACAGTCTTCGGAGACAATCCGTTCGGTACGCGTCTTTTAGCGGAATGAATGCATAGAATGGACCACATTCACGGGTCTTGGACCGGTGGATGTGGTCCTTTTCTGCGCGATTGCGGGGATGTCCCGACAGGAAAAAAGCGGACCGCCAGGTTTATGAAAAGCAGACACACTGCTTTGACAGAAAAGGGAAAAGAAAAGGGGCGCGGCGCGTCCGGGCGCGTCCGGGTATCTGCATTTTCCTTCGTTTGTGTTGACAGAAGAAAGTGACTTTCGTATAATGATTATGGCGTGATATACGCCCGGAAAACGATTGGAGGTAGCGGCCGTAAAACGGCTGCGATGAGGTATGAAACGCTTATTGATTGTGTTGCTGGCAGCGGTTCTTGTGCTGTTGTGCCTGGCTTCCTGTTCAAACTCGAAGGGGGATGATACGGATACAGCAAAGGAAACGGACACTTCCGTGCAGAACAACGAGTCTGAAACCGATTCCGAAACGACAGCGGTCGGAGAAGCGACCGACTGGGTGGATGAAAACGGCAATTTCAAATACACGCTTCTGCGGAGCGATTATAACAACCGCGGGGTTGCCGCTTCGGTCAAACTCCGTAAGTTTCTGATGACGGCATACGGATTTACGTCCGATCAGGTTGAAATCGGAACCGACTATGTGGACCGAGGAAAGGAAATCCCGCAGGACGGATACGAATTCCTGATCGGCGGAACGAACCGGAATGCCGACGATGAGTACGACAAGAAGGAATACTCCTTGCAGGAGTGGTATGTGGTCATATCCGGCAATAAAATCATCATCAACGGAGAAACGGCTGAATCTTTGGAAGAGGCCGTGGACTGGCTGATTGCGGAATATTTCGGTTACAGCGGAGAAGGAACCCTGAGTTCTTTCCCGGAGCTGAAGGACGGAGTGCTGGAGCACCATTTCCTGTCCGAGGAGGAGATTGCGGTCATTCGGAACCGCAACAACCCGCATCTGGTGGAAACGCTGTATGAGACGGAGGACCGTGTGCTGGTGGATGTGGAACTGACGGCGGACAACGCGCAGTTCCCGGTTGACCCCACCGGCGTCAAGGACGCTACGTCGTCGATCCGCAATGCGATCGAATACGTGAAGAACGCAGGCGGCGGAACGGTTTACCTTCCGGCCGGAACCTATCTTGTTTCCTCCACCATCAATATCCCGCCGTATTGCACATTGCGCGGCGACTGGGCCGATCCCGATACGGTGACGGACGGAAAGAGCTACGGAACCATTCTTGTGGCGGACGTGGCCAAATCCGACAGCTGCGCCAATTCGCTGTTCGTAATAGACGGCTCCGCGGGCGTCAGAGGCCTGACGATTTACTATCCGCGGCAGACTCTGAGCAAGGTCAACGAATATCCGTTCACCTTCTATACAACCGGTGCCGGAAATGCCTATATGCTTGCCTGCGTATACAACTGCACGGTCATCAACGGCTACCAGGGAATCGGCGCCTGCGTGGCGGAGGAAAACGCGCATGAAATGTTCACCGTGGACACGGTGAAGGGAACTTTCCTTCGCACGGCTGCGGAAGTGTACAACCAGGCGGACGTGGGAACCTGGAAAAACGTTTACGTCAGCCCGAAATACTGGGCGGAATGCAAACTGGGAGAATCGATTCCGACCCGGTCCGAAATTGAGAATTATACACGCAAAAATACGACCGGTCTGATTCTGGGCGACCTGGAATGGACCGAATTCGCCAACCTGCAGATTGAGCAGTGCGCCATCGGCGTCCAAATTGTTAAAGGAAAGCGGATTGAGTTCGCTGGTTCGCTGTACGGCGTAGACATTCACGACTGCGATACCGCGCTGCAGGTGGACGCTCTGGATACGCGCTGGGGTATGGTCGTGGCAAACGCCAACCTTTCGGGCAGCAGCCACAGCATCAACAACAAAACCGATGGGTATGTCAAACTGGTCGGGACAACCCTGAGCGGAACCAAGAGCGGAAACGTTCTTCAGGATGCCGGTGCGGATATTTCCCAATACGCCATCCCGTATGAGTCGGTCTATTCCAAGCCGGCCGCGCATCTTTACGTGGTGGACGCGGACAAGACCGGTGTGCAGGATGCCTCCGATGTGATTCAGGCGTCCCTGAACGAGGCCAAGGCCACGGGAGGCGTCGTGTATCTTCCCAGCGGCTCCTATCGGCTGGATAAACCGATTTCGGTTCCGGCGGGCGTGGAACTGCGCGGAAGCGCGGGATCTCCGACCCGTGACCAGGGAGGTCTTTGTGCCGGAACCGTGGTATATGTCTATTACGGTGTCGGAGCCTCTTTCGGTCAGTCGGACAAAGGCGCCGTGACGCTTGCGGGAAAAGGCGCCGGCGTGAACGGCATCCGGTTCATCTATCCGACCAACAGCCCGCTCAACGAGACATTGTCCAGCACGTATACGATTGTCGGCGAGGCAGCGGACGTCTACATTGTCAACTGCTCGATTGCGGGTTCGGCTTATGGTGTGGATTTCTCGGAATGCGACAATCATTTCATTAAAAAACTGATTACCCTGTGCTACTATGAGACCATGACTCTGGGAGGAAAAGGCGGCGTTGTGGAAGGCTGCCTGCAAAACGGTACTGTTTTGTGCCGCTGCGCTTCCAAGGTTGTGAAGAACTGGTTGGGAGAGGGCCAGGTATTTGAGAAACTCTTTGACCCCATTACACGGCTGTATTGTACATACATCCGTGTCGCGGACGGTTCGGACGAAAAGATTTACAACACATTTGCGTATGGCGTTGCGACATTTGCAGTCAACGACGGAGCGACCGATACACTGCTCGTCAACATCGGTTCGGATAACATCGGTAAAAATACGGCGCAGACCGTTGTGAAGAGCGGTTCTTTGGCCGGTATCAACCTGATGCGTTACAACGGACACTCCTACGATCACGACGGTGGAAAACTGGCGCTGTATAACCGGTTGACCATCAACAGTGCAAAAGAAGAAACGGTCATTAAAACCAAATAAGAATCGGGAGGAAGCATGAAAAAAGGACGGTTGTATCGATGGGGTTTTCTGGTTTGCCTTGTTCTTGTGGCGGCCTGTCTTCTTGCTTCCTGCACAAAGAACGAGGAGCCGGCCCGGCAGTCTGAAACAGAACAGTCAAGCGCCGATCCTCTCGTTCTGGAAAAAAGCGACGGATCGTTCAAGTACACCATTATCCGGGAAGATATTGTCAAAGACAAGGCATTCGTAGAGGCGGCGGTGCTTTTGCGCACCACGATTCTCAAGTATACGGGTCTTAAGGATACACAGGTCCTGATTTCCACGGATTGGTCTATGGAGGATCTGACTTCCCCCGCGATTACGCAGGCATATGAGATTTTGCTTGGAAACACCAACCGGGAGGAATCGGCCCAGGCTTTGGCCCAACTGCAGGACGGAGAGTATCTGATCCGGGTGGCCAACGAGTACAAGATTGTCATCATCGGGTATGATGCCGCGGCTACTTCCAAGGCGGTGCGGGTTTTCCTGGATCGGTTTTTTCCGATGGGCGAAGGCGAGACCGGGGCCAAAGGCCTGTCTTCGGTCCGCATTCCGGAGGATCTGTATATTAAAGGAACCTTTACGCAGGAGGACCGGGAGCAGTACGAAAAGGAATCCTGGGCGGCTTATGTCGCCAATCTGCCCCGTGTCTCGAGTAAGGCGCAGCTGATTCAAACCAAATATGAGACCAAGGACTGGGTCATAGCGGACATCAATGCGGCGGATTTCGGGGTTGACCCGACCGGTGAGAAGGATTCCACCCGCGGCATTCAGCAGGCGCTGAACGCCTGCGCCACGCTGAACGGAGGAACCGTCTGGCTGCCCGAGGGCCGGTATCTGGTGACGGGAACCATTCATGTTCCGGCGTTTGTTACGCTCAGGGGTGAATGGCAAAATCCGGATCTGGTCACCGACGGACGTTCTTACGGAACGGTCATCGTCTACAAAGGCAATGCGCTGGGGTCGGACGATGAGGCCAAGGAACAGGGACTGTTTTTGCTGGGCGGCTCGGCCGGCGCCGTCGGCCTGACCGTCTATTATCCGGATCAGAGTCTGGACGATATAAAGATTTATCCTCATACCTTCTATGTTCCGGGCGGGATGCTTTCCACCGTGGCGGATGTGACGATTCTCAACGCATACCGCGGCATTGGGGCTTGCCTGGGAGAAACCGGGCACGAGCAGCTGACACTGGAAAACATTTACGGCACATTCCTTCATACCGGCTTGGATATCGCCAATTCTTCGGACGTGGGCACGGTGACGACGATGAAGGCAGACGGTTCTTATTGGGCCAACTGCAAACTGGGCGCCGTTCCGTCGCAGGCCGAGATTGAGGCGTATACCCGCGCGCATGCCACCGGCATGCGGCTGGGAGACCTGGAATGGACGGAGTTTTCCAACATCCGGCTGTCCCAGTTCCAATACGGCCTGAAGACGGTCAAGGGCGTCCGGGCAACTTTCGCCGGTTCCTTTTACGATCTGTATGTCACCGATTGCGATTACGGCATCGAGATTGAGGACATGGACGATCGCTGGGGCATGGTCATCGGCCGTTCGGTGGTGCAGGGAAGCGAGTATGCCATCCGCAACATGACGCGGGCGTACATCAAGTCCACCGACGTCGATTACAAAGGAGACATTTACGGGCTTCATATCGGAGAATATCTAGACCAGGAGTCCCTGCAGGACTGGGTTGTTCCGTATGACCGCACCTACGTCAAGCCCGAACCGAATCTGTACGTTGCAGAACTTTTAAAGTCCGAAGAAGCAGACAGTTCTCTGCTGCTCCAGGAAGTTCTGGACGAAGCAGGGAAGACGGGAGGCATCGTGTACGTTCCGGCCGGCATCTACCGGTTTGAGCATCCGGTCACCGTTCCCGCCGGGGTAGAACTGAGAGGCGCGGGAAGCGTGCCCAACCGCTGCCAGAGCGGGGTGAGCCTCGGAACCATGTTCTATGTGTACTACGGAGCCGGAATGGGGTTTGATCCCAATGAGGACCAGGCGTTTTTGACTCTGTCCGGGGAGAACGCCGGCGTGAGCGGAATCCGCTTCTTCATGCCACAGAACAACATTATGGTGGTGGATTCGCTTGATACGCTCCGCTCGGTCTATATGATCCGGGGAAGGGCGAAAGGCGTCTTTTGCGTCAACTGCGGCATTTCGGCCGCAGGGTATGGAGTGGACTTCCGGGGATGCGATAACCACTACATAAAGAAACTGGTTGCATGGTGTTACTATAACGTCATCACGGCGGGCGGAAAGGATGGTATGATTTTCGGCAATCTTTCCAACGCCACGGTCATGCTGCGGACGAATTCGGTCATATCCAAGTGGGACAACTTCTCGCTCGGGTATAACGTCGGGTTCCAGCTCTCCAGAAAGCACCTGGACTATCTGGTGCTTCAGGACGCGGAGAACGAGGTGCTGTGCAGCACCTTCACCTATGGCTGCAAGACCCTGGTTACGGTGATGAACAGCCGGGATGTTCTGATGGTCAACATCGGCTCGGACAACATCGGGGATACGGCTTACCAACTGATGTTCGAGAATTCGGACGCGGTTGCCGTCTCCGTCATGCGCTATAACGGATATTCGTTCCTGCAGGAAGGCGGACACGTCAGCCTGTATTCCAGAACCGCCATCTGGGAGCCGGACGAGGTGACGTACACTTCCTGAGAGGCAGAGACATATTCTTTGAACCGAATAAACAGAACAGGCTGCCCGCGACCCGAAGGGGTCGGCGGGCAGCCTGATTCTTAATTTGCCGGGTGCTGTTTTTCAATGAGCCGGTTTATTGCGCGGCGCATGCGGAGAATCGGTTCTCCCCGGTCGGGACAGCTGGAGAAGGAAACGGGGCCTGTAACCGACTCCAGTTCTTTCACCACTTCTTCGTGGTTCAGACCGGCCTCGCAAAGCTGCAGAGCCGCCAGATCCTGCAATCCTTCATGGAAAACGACCAGACGAATGGATTCAAGCGGCGTTCCGTCGGGGGCCGGATAAACCTGGAAGGCATCTCCGTCCGGCACCTGGTAGGATCCGGACGCATTCAGGAAGGGGAAGATGATATCGTGGGAGTTCATGTTGTTGTAGAAGTTGAAGCCCCAATGGAGGAAGCCTTTTATGTTGTATTTGTACAGCTGATATCCGAGGCACCGGTTTCTGGCCGACGGCATCGCGATGAAGCGGTTGCTGACGTTCCGGCCCTGCACACAGCAGTAATAGGTCCACAGATTTTCCACGCCTTCTTCGAGGAAAGGCTCTATGTGGTCGTTTCCCGGGACAGGCGTGTTGCACAGTCCCTGCTTGTAGAAATCCAGGTCGGACATGGCGTCCATGATGGGGAAGCCTTCGAGATACGGCTTGACAATGGAAAGCAGCGACCGGTAGGTCTCCAGGAAATCCAGCGTTGGTTCATCCGAGATGTGGAAAAAGACGTTCTTTTCGAGCCCGCGCCTTTTCAGGTGATCTACCAGTTCAGGGAGGAAGCAGGAAAGGAAATGCGGATATTCGCCCGCTTTGGAAGGCGTGTCCCATCCGAAAATCCGGGTCGGAATACCGTTCACCTGCGCGACGACTTTCGGCGCCGCCTTGGCGCCCCATTGGGTGAACAGGTGGGCCATTTCAAAGTTTTCGATTCCGCACGCCTGGCACAGGTCTACCCAGCGGTCCAGTTTGTCGAATTTGAACCGGTAGGAGCCGTCGCTCTCCAGGGTGATGTCCACCAATTGCGTGCTCAGCCGTTCTCCTCCGATTTCGGTATCCAGCGGGGGCGTGAACAGAGGAGTCAGGATGGTGTTGATCCCGTTGCGGGCGGCGCAGCGAAGGAAGGATTCGATGATTTCCCAGTGGCGCTCGGAAAAGGCCGTGGTATGATATTGTGTCGCCAGGCAGTCGCAATAGAACCATTGGGTGAAATACAGGTTGGGCTTGGGGAGCTGAACCGGAACGACGCGCAGGGAAAGCGTCAGCTCGGCCAGCGGCCGGCCGTCTTTTTTGGACAGGGTCAGGTGCAAGGTGTGGTTGCCCGGGGTTGCCTCGGACGGACTTATCCCCTCGACGGTTACCCATACGGCCCGGGTCTGATTGGTGAAAGCCGGGACGCAGGAATCGTATTGCGTGGGGGAAAGCAGGTCGGGATAAAGGCCGGGGGTCTTTTTCAGATAAAGGTCGTCGGTCTTGCCCTCGTAGCAGGGAAACAGGACCGGAACCAGGTCAACGATGCGGAAAGAAACCCGCGCTTCTGTGTCGGATTGCATGCCGACGCGAATCCAGGAGACAGGGGATTCATCTTTGTCTGCCCGGTAGACGATCTGAAATGAGAATCTCTCCCCGTACAGCACGGAAAGGGAAGACAAGGTCCTGAAGGAACGCACGGCCTGTTCCGGGAAGACTTTTTCAAGAGAGGAAATCAGTTTGGCTTGCATAAATACTCCTATCGGGTTAATCTGATGAAACAAAAGGAAGGGTCAGCAGTTCTTCCGGTCGGTCCACGATATAATCCGCTCCCGCTTCTTCCAAACTGCTCCTGGGACGGAACCCCCAGGAACAGCCAACGGTAAGCATGCCGGCGTTCTTGCCGGTCTGGATGTCTACGCTGCTGTCCCCGATCATCACGCAGCGGGATGGCTGCAGGTGCAGGGCGGTTGTGAATTCCAGCGGAACGGTGGGATCCGGTTTTTTAGGTTTGTCGGTTTGTCCCCTCACCAGGTCAAAGGTGCCGGTCGGAAAGAGCTGCGCCGCCAGAGACTGAACGTACGGGTCCTGCTTGTTGGAAAGCATGGCCAGACGGAATCCCCGCTTTTTCAGTTCCGCTACGGTTTCGGGGATGCCGGGATAGCACCGGTCGGTATGCAGATAGGTCTGTCCGTATAAGGCATCGTATTCTGCCAGGGCTCTGTCGATCAGGGCCGGGTCTGAGGTGCAGTCTTTCGGCATGGAGCGTTCCACGATTTTCCGGGCCCCGTTTCCGACTGCCAGCCTGACCTCATCGTAGGTCCGCTCCGGCCATCCGAAACGGCGCATGGTCAGATTGACGGCCTCCCGGATGGCCTCCAGAGTGTCGGCGACGGTTCCGTCCAGGTCGAAGATCAATAAACGAGATGAAGAATCCATTTTTCTTTCCTTTTTTTATTTCATTTGAAAAGTTACCATTGGAATTATAACATGGGCGGAAGGGGAAAACAAGATGAGAGGGCCGAACGGTTTGAGGGATCTTGGAGAGGATTGGGCCGGAAGCAAAAAATGTTTCTGATAATGTGAAAAAATATTTCAAAAAACCCTTGACAAAAAAGAGAGGCAGTGCTATTATAAAAAAGTCGCCGTAAAAGCGGGGGCAAGATTGATCCTTGAAAATTGAACAACAAGAGATAAGTACAAAGCAAGTATGTGCGAAATACAAATCTCGAAAATTCTGAAAGAGAATACTACTCAAACAAAAGTAAAGAAAGCTAAATCAAATTAGCTCGAGTTGATTTTAATGACCGCAAGGTCTTTAAGATACCATCATTTCGAGAGTTTGATCCTGGCTT
>JAFTBN010000060.1 GCA_017455185.1 Clostridia bacterium | reverse complement strand
GATTAGACAATCCTTTGCACAAAGGAATCGAATTTAGGTTCGCTTCCTTCAGATAGACTCGCATAATGTTATATGCGCCTACAGCATCTGCATTCCAGATTTGTCCGCTTTCACGGTACAACCCCCGCTTCACCCTTTGCTCAGTTCCTTCTGTATTCTCCCGATCTTTCCTTTTGACAAATCGGCTTCTTCAGCAAACGATGACCAATTCGAAACAGCTTCGCGAACCTGTTCTTCGCATACAATCGCATCGCTTCTTTTGATACCGGCGTTGTCGGCGACGGCAAGGAAGTCATCGTTTGTTATATCCCCTGATTTCCCGTTGATCAGCATTTGATGCTCGCTGACCCAAATACTGTCTTTTTTATACGAGAAAGTCATATCAAAAGCGGGAGCCAACGACCAGACTCCTTTTTTGTTCATAAGGAACGCGACGTTCTTTGTATGATCGTCAAAATTCTTTGCGTATTCATTAAAGATCATGCGTCTGTACAACTGCAGAAAATCGTGGCGAGGCAGTTTAAGTTCCCTCATGACCCGGAAAGCGTCGCCATACGAATACTCTCTCGGTGCGTTATAATCCATGTGAGCAATAGCGCACAAGCTCTGCATATGGAGTTTTTCGCCCTTCTTACCCACACGGTCAAACCGCTTTGTCATAAAATGCGATCTGCCGTTTTCTTTATATAAGCGGCATTCACTCATTTCAATACCGGACGCTTTTGCCATAAGATAATAAGCGTATTCAATTTTCGTATATTCTCCTTCGTCCGGGGTGGCGTCTTTGTCCTTATTGTTCTTAACATCGTCGAACTTCAGAAGCCAGTACTCATAGCCGGGACCGGCATTGATCTGTCCGGAACGTATATCATCTGTTTCGGGATTCCATGCGATAAGAGTTTTTGCTCTTGCACCGCCGACAGACGAGCCGCTTTGCATCAACTGAGCGATCATGTGTTCGTCGTGTCTAATATGGATATTCTCTTTTTCAGACAGTATCTCGGAGGCGAGTTTTGTCAAAGCGTTAATATCAATTTTCTCGGAAGCGCGACCTATATCTATGTCCGGTTCATACTCCAATGCACCCATTCCGCGTTTTCCCGTGTAGCATAATCTTTCGATCACGGTAAGCGAGTTTTCGTCTCTGCCGAAACTGTTAAGATATGCTTTAATAACGATATTGCCGAATTTATCCGGAAGTGAATCAGCCAACATTCCCGGAAGTCCTTTGAACGTTTGCTCGGGAAGAAAAGGAAAAGAATACGTCATTTTCGAAAGAGGCATCTGAATAGGGGAAACCTCAATGCCGCTTGACAAAAAAGCATCGTCATACTGAAAACCGGTCAGTCCGTTATCCATTTGATGCAGATAACCTATCGGAGTTCCCCAGAGTTTGACCTTAACCGTTCTTACATCCATCATTCATTCCTCACTTATCTTCGTCCCATGTCCAATTGGAAGTCGTTTTTTTATCGCTTGGCTTTGCCCGTTTTCTTGTAGTTTTTTGCTCATAAAGCGCTTTGAAATCCGGCTGAACTTCAGGTATCAGGATATCCAGATTACTCAACATATTAAGTCCGGAAAGAATTTTGATATAGTTCGACATCTTTGAATCTTCACCGCTTTCAATACGGGTTTCCGTGCTCGGAGAAATACCGCACTTTTCAGCTAATTCCACTTGTGTGATATTCAACAAGATACGATTTTGCTTGATCCGTTGTCCTAACTCGACTAAAATATTCTTCTCGTTTTCGTTTGAACTGATCTTCATGGGAATACCCTCGCTTATTAATTTGTCATATTTGCGTTATTATGCTACCACAGAAGCTCTAATTTGTCAAGTATGATAAATTAAAATCCTGTAAATCATATAAGCGGAGCCAAGGTTCGCTCCACTTTGGGTATGGTATGCAGTTGGTATAATCAAAACTCCTCCTTTACGGTCTCATTTTACCGCAAGGGAGGAGTTCTGTAAATGATGCGATTTTCAAATGAAATGCAAAAAGCAAAAAAGCAATGAACCGTGCGCACACTTTCCGCAATTCATCTCACCGACTATAGAGGCGGGAGAATTCTTGCTGTATGCTTGTTAAATCTCGTATCAGCGAGGGCTTTTAATGAAAAGGATTACCGCCCCGAGTTGTTATTCAGCGCAGGTGAAATAGCAAATAATCGTAACGATTCAGAACCAAAAAAATCCGGAAGTTAATAGCTTACTACAAAGCACCCCGAAACCGTTTTCCAGTTTCGGGGTGCTTTTTTTGGATTGTCAGATTTCCACGTTGAACCCGATCTGGGCGCGCCCGGGGCCGGTCTGCTCGATTTTGGCTCCGCCCGGGAACTTATTGCCCAGGATGACGCAGTCGGTCACGTTTTCTCCGACCCGGATGTGGGGCCCTCGGTCCTCCAAAAAATCGCACGAGGTAACGGCCGCACTGCGGCAATCCAGATCCAGCGAAGGAGACCCGGGGGACTCGGGCCGGTGGCCCCAGCCGCTGAAATGGCAGGCGTTGAGGATCAGGTGCCCCTGCCCCTTGGCGTGCAGATTGGACTGCGTGCCCGGCTGACCGGTCGCATCCGGGGCAAGGCCCCAGAATCCGCATCCGTTGATCCGGACGGGGCCGCGGTTCGTTTCCCGGATTTCGAAATCTCCCATGAACTGGCAGTTGGAGAAGGACACGCCGGCGTGCGGCTGGGTCTCCTCAATCAAGACGGTCACGGGCGCGATGTCATGTCCGCATTGAGTCAGGACCGCGTTTCCCGGTCCGTGGCCGAAATTGCAGAAACGGAAACCGACGGCATAGAAGATGGAAAAGCAGTTGACCATATACTCCCAGTCGGTCCGCCCGATGATAAAAGCCTCGCCCTTTTTGGTCATGAACTCCCGGATGGCCGGCTTCATGGACCACCAGGGATTGAAATGCACGTCCTCCACCCGGCCGATGTCGTAAATCGCGTCGATCAGAATTCCGCGCCGCAGCGGCTGGCCGTACACCGACCGGATCATGTGCCGCTCGTTGTTCGTCGCGTCGATGGCGTTGTAGGGATTGAGCAGTTCGGTGTCGATCAGGGCGGGATTCTTGCCCCGCATCGCGATGGTATAGGGATACGGGTACGGTTCGTCGTCCTCCCTCTGCTCGGGATAATACACAAGAACCCCCTTCAGGGTCGCGTTGGTCTTCAGCGTGAGGAAGGCGGGTCCCTCCTCGCTTCCCCGGCCTCCGGTCGGCATCAGCACCGTTCCGAAATCTCCGGGTTTGGGCAATCCCGCGTCCCGGTTTCCGTTGTGAGCCGGAACGCTTCCGAAACTGCCCTGAAGGGTCACCCCGGAGGGGACGGTCAGCGAACCGCGGAACAAATATTTTCCCGGAGGCGCATATACGATGCCTCCCTTCTCTCCCGCGCAATCCAGCGCCCGCTGGAAAGCCTCGGTCTCATCGCATTTTCCGTCGCCCGAAGCGCCGAAATCCAAAACCGAATACAGGCCGCGGAAACTGTCCCGAATCTCTTTTTCCATTCTGTTGTCTTCCATATCCATCCCTCCCCGGAATCTAAACCTCTTTTCGCTTTTTCTTTCCTCTTATTCTCTTCTTCTCTTATTCTTTCTTCCGTTCTTTTTCAGTCCAGACCGAGCCAGGAAAGGACCCACAGCGCCCGGGATTCGTCCTGCGCATGGACTTCAATCCGGAGATACTCGCCTTCCCTTACGCCCTGTACGACGAACACATAGCAAAACCGGGACGTATCCATCTGCTTGTCATACAATTCGGTCCAACAGTAAAGGATAGGGCGCGGCTCCTTTCCGGTCTCCGGCCTGACGTCCGACCGGTCGAGCATCGTCGGAGTTCCGGTCCTGTATACGAGCAGGTCATCCTCTTTGTACGGATCCTCGTCCAGATACCGGTCCATGAACTCCCGCAGACTCAGAGAGGAACGCTCATACTGAACCGAAACATCCATCTGCCGTTTGGCCGGTTCCTCTTTGTCGAAGGCGAGCAGGAGCACTGAGGTGCGCGAAGGATCCCGCATCGGCCCGAAATAGGTCTGATTGACGATGTCCAGCCTCTCCCCTTCATAGATCAGTTCCCAGTCGTCCGGAAAGACGGTGTGAATGCCGGCGTAGTCGTTGGTATACGTTCTCTTTTCGAGGTCATATTCCCCCGAGGTGTATCGGTCCCGGCCCGGAACGACGCATACGACCAGCAAAACAAGATTTACCAGGACCAGCAAGACGCAAAGGACACTGAGAATCCGTTTTGCACGGGTCCCGTCCGGGTTGAACCGCCCGGGATCCGGCAGGACCCCCGTCCTCTCGTAGGTCTGGAACTGGAATTTGATTTTTTGCGTGTGGGAGAAATTCAATCCGGCCAGTATCAGGCCCATAATCAGGGCCAGCCAGACCGGGAAGGACAGCGCATAGCGGAAGGCCATGAAAAGCAGCCCGATCACCCCGACCAGCGCCACGCCCGAAGGCGTCGGAATGCGCATCAGCCAGGAAAAGGCACCGCCCGCCGCCAAAAGAGCGGCCAGGATGGACAAAAAGGTGCAGACTCCGTAATACGTGCCCGAACGGACCCAGAGCGCCAAAGCGGCTCCCTGCGCCGCCAAACCGCCCAGAATCATCAAGACGGCATAGATCCAGACTTTGTCCCTGCTGCTCTGGGGCAGTACGTTGGCATAGAAGGCACTTCTTCTCTTTGCGTCAAGAGGCAGGAACCGCTTTGACGTCGGGTGTCCGCCGTCCTCCTTGCTTACCTGCGGGGGATCGGGGGCCGGTTCGGGCGGCGTTGGTTCGGTTTGCTCCCCGGAAGCATCGCGGGAAGAAACTTCGGTCTCTTCAATCTCTTCGATCTCTTCGGTCTCATCCATCCCGGTTTTCATCGGATCGTCCATCCTCATCCTCCTCCTTTTCCTCTGTTTTCTTTTTGTCTTTCCGCTTCCAGGTCGTCACCCGTATGGGGGTGTCGCAAAGAAGCAGCAGCTGGGGCAGCACCGTCAGGACCAGAATGACCGAAATCAGAGCACCCCGCCCGACCGCAAGGCCGATGTGCCCGACGTATACGTCGCTGACCCGGAAGGCAATGAGCAGCCCCGCCACACTCATGATGGCGCCCGAAGTCAGCACGGTCGGGAAACTCTCGGCCACAGCCCGCACCATGGCTTCCCGCTTAGGGAGACATGCGCGATTGGCCCGGTAATGGTTCAGGATGACGATGGCATAGTCGATGGTCGCCCCCATCTGGATGGCCGTCGCAATCATGTTGGTCACGAAGAACGGCCGCATGCCGAAGAGATAGGCAAAACTGAAATTGAGCCAGATGCTTCCCTGAATCACGAAGACGAGCAGCGCCGCCGCCACCGGGCTGCGGAAAGTCACAAGGAGAATCAGGAACACGAAAAGAAGGGAGAGCAGACTGGTTTCGGTCGAATCGCTCCGGTAGGACTCGCGCAAATCCTTGGCGCTTGTGATGTCCCCCACGAGCAGAACGTTCTCTTCCCCGTATCTCCGGGCCGCAATTTGGCGGATGGAGGCAAGGAGCGCCTCGCTTTCCTGCCCCTCCACTTCCACGTCGGCCGAGAAAACCAGCCGGCTGTAATGCTCTCCCCGGAGCTGATCCAGGGCGCGCTGCAGATTCGGGCGGACGGCATCCGCCGCATGCTGCTGTTCGTCGTTCAGCGGGATCGCGCCCAGGTCCATCTTTTCAAACAGATACGCGGCCAGGTCCACCAAAGGAATCCGGTAGACTGCCGGGTCGAACGAAAGCACGTAGTCCCCGTTCTCAATCGCGTACAGGGTGAAAAGTCCCCTTGCCTGTTCCCCGTCAAGCCCCAGCATCTCACTCACGTCGTCCGCACAGACCGGGGAGGTCAGGCTCACGGAACCGTAGGAAAGGTTGGCAAGGCCCATGGCGCTCTCTATTTTCGGGAGCTGCCCGACCTCGTCCAGGATTTCCCGTTCCAGGTCATACCGGCCTGCCGGCACGAGCAGAGCGATGGCGGTCGCCGAGCCGAAGACCCGGCTGATCTTCTTCTGGGATTCCCGTTCCGGATTTGAGACCAGTTCGGTCACCCCGTTGTTTGAAAAAGCATAATCCACCCGGCTCGATCCGTAGATGGCAAACGGAAGCAGAAGCGCGAAAAGCAGCAGGAAGACGGGCACTTTTTTCGTCAGCAGCCTGCCCCAGCCCTCAATGCGGGGGATGAAGGAGCGGTGCCGGGTCTTTGCGAGCAGTTTCGGGCAGAAGGAAATCAGCGCCGGCATGAAAAGGAAAACGGTCAGCATGCTGCAAAGAATCCCCTTTGCCAGCACAACGCCCATATCCCGCCCCAGGCGGAACTGCATCAGCATCAGGGCCACCAGGCCCGAAATGGTCGTCAGGGACGAGGAGGAAATCTCCACGATGGACTTGGAAAGCGCCTGAACGAGCGCCTCCTTCGTGTCGGGCACCGTCTGTGCCTCCTCGGCATAACGGTGGGAGAAAATGATGGCGTAGTCAATGGCCAGGGCCAGCTGCAGGATGATGGCAACCGAGTTGGTGATGGAGGAAATCTGGCCCAGCCAGAAATTGGTTCCCATATTCAGCAGCGCCGCCATGCCGAATACGGCGGCAAAAATCAGGATTTCGAAATACGACCGGGAAGTGAGCAGCAGCACGACCAGGATGACAGCTGAGGCCAGAAGCAGCACAATGCCCATCTCGGAGGCCAGCTGTCTGGAATAATCGCTTCCGACGTCCGAGGTGGCATGGAACGTGTACGGACGGAGTTCCTCCTGGACCTTGCTCCAGGCTTCCTTGACTTCCGCGTTCTCCCCCGGGCCGTCGAACGACACGCCAAGCAGGGCGTATCCATCCTTGAAATGCGTCTGTGTATCGTCGAACGAAACGTCGGCCACGTGTTCGATTTCGCGCAGCCTCTGTGCGGCCTGCCCGGCCGTGGAAAGGTCTGTATCCTCGAGCATCACGCGGGCAGACGCATAGGTTGAAAACTCCTGCTGCATCACCGTGATGCCCCGTTTGGTCTCGGTCTTCTCGGGCAGAAAATCCGCCAGGTTGCTGTTGATTTTCACCCTCCCTACCGAAAAGGCGCAATAGACGGCAAACAGGAGAAAGAGCACCGTAAGCGGCCAGCGGAGCCGCAGAATGAACCGGGATAGCTTTTCCATGCCCCGGTCTTTTTCCTTCATCAAAGAATCAGCCATGCAAGCCTCCCGGGACTCTTCTCTTTCTCTGCATCCCGCTCATTTCCGCCGCCCTGCGCGCCTTTTGTGCCGCCTTTGTCATCCGTTCCCTCTTTTCCCTGCCGGAGCAGGTCCACTATCAGTTTCTTTTCCTCTATTTTATGCCCGACGGGCCGTTTTGTCAACCGAAAATGCCCCTTGTCCGCAGAAGGAAAGCCGGGCAGGACACAGGAAAGACGGACCTTCCCAGACAAAAAGGGATACCCCGTGCGGATACCCCTCTGTCTCTTTTTGTATTTCGGATTTGCAGAGAGTCCTCTCTGTTTCCTTTTTTTTACCGGATTCCCATCCAGTCAAAGATGGCATCCGCTTCCTTTTGGCTCGGCGCCTTGACTTCAAGCCGCAAAAACTCGCCTTTCCGGTCTCCCTCGATTATATACGCATACAGAATCTGGTCCGCATACGTATCGTACACGTAGTCGATCTTCATCTCCGAATACAGCACCCGGCGATACGGAAGCCCGGTGTCGGGATCCTGGCCCGGACGGCTCAGTTCCTTCGGTTCACTGTACGAATACTTCAACTCTTCCCCATCGGAATAACCGGCCCTCAGATACTCGTCCATGTACTGTTCCAGCGTATAATCGTCAAGGGTTTCGTATGTCAGAAACGCATAGCGGGTTGAGCCCGCAGGATAGCTCTTGTCGCACGCGACATACAGATACGAAAAGGCAGTCGGAGAAACAAACCAGCCCTCACTCCGGTTGAGTGCCCGAATCTGCTCTTCCCCAAAAACCGTTTTCCAGTGGGAAGGAACATCTGCATACACACCCGCGTATTCATTTCGGTACTGCCTGCCTTCAAACGTTCCCAGTGAGAAACGGTCCTTCAGCGGCACAAAGTTGAGAACCCCGACAGCCAGGATCAGAACCGCCATCACTCCGGCCAGAACCATATACAACCAGACCGACCGTTTAAAGCGGGGCTCTTTGACAGGCACCGGCGGGAGCGCACCGTTCATCCGGTAGAACTTGTAATACTTGCGCACCATGTTCCAGCCGGCAAAATCCATATAGGAAGTGAGAAAGGAAAAAATCAGAACCGTGTAATAGAGGAACCCCGCTCCTTGCCGGAATGCAACCAAAACGCCAATCAGGCAAAGGGCGGCAGGCAAAAGCGGCAGCCAGATGCTGCGCACAAAAAAGTTAATGCCTCCGCACACGGCCACGACCGTTCCCAGTATCGCAAAAACGATGCAGGCGTTCCAGAAATAGCCTCCCAGAAGCCAGAGAATCATCGAAAAGAGCACGACGGCAAGACCGACGACAACCCCCATCAAGGACAGGATGCGTTTCTGTTCCCGGACAGAGGCCGGAATCACCTCTTCGCGGTACTCCCGATACGTGCAGGAACGAGGGGGCTCGGGCGCCCGGTAAAGCGGATCGTCTTCCCCGTACTCCTCCTTTTCGTCCTCGGAAGAAGGCCCGGACTCCGTCCCGTCGGAGGTCCCGTCTGAAGTCTCATCTGAGGTCTCACTGAGAGTCTCATTTGAGGTCTCATCGGGAGTCTCATTGAGAATCTCATCTGAGGTCTCGTCTGAAATCTCTTCCGAAGTTTCCCCGGCGTCATCGACCGCTGTCCGGTTCCCGCTCTCTTCTTGTTTTTCCGGATCCGGAAAAACTTCAAATGTTTCCCGCTCCTCGGGCTCGGGCAGAGACGCACCGCAGCTCGGGCAGTCCAAGGCGTCAGCCGGGACCTCTGCCCCGCAATTCTTACAAAACTGTGCCATTTTCATCCCGGCAAAGACGAGTCTTTGCCCCTCCTTTTCCGCATTTTTGTTTCATGCTTTCATTTCGTGTATCATTGTACCATTTTTCCTTTTTCTGTGCAAGACCATACCGAACGAATCTGAAAAACTCGGTTGACAGGAGGGCGCCGGAACACTATAATACAAAATGAAAAGGTATAACCTTTGCATCCTTCAAGGGAGGTTTAAGATGAATCATCGTGAACGAGCCATCGCAGCCTTGACGCGCCAGATTCCCGACCATGTTCCCACGTTCGAGCTGGAGTACCAGCTGGCGGACGAGATGTTCGGCAAGCCCCTGGTTCCGCCCGAACTGCATCCCGGCCGGATTGAAAAACTCAGCCAGGCCGAAAAAGAGAAAAAGATTTACGAAATGGCCGAATACATGGCCTATGTCTACGGGGAGCTGGATTATTCCATCATCCCGGTCAATGCCATCGGGAACTGCACGGCAACCGACATTTCCCCTGAAACACGTCTGCTGATCAAGGATCTGCTGGACGTGACGAACCATCAGGTCATGCTGACCTTCCACGGGGACGGCACGTTCTACATCCCGGACGGAAACGAGATGTACGAATTCGCCTACCGGATTGCCGACGAACCCGATGAAGTCAAGGCGCAGGCCCAGCAGATGGCAAACAACGCCATCGAGCGCAACAAGCGCCTGGCGGAAGCCGGTGTGGAATCGCTCATCCTGTGCTCGGACTACTGTTACAACAGCGGGCCGTTCCTCTCGCCCGCCATGTTCGCCGAGTTCATCCAGCCCTACCTGTATCAGATCATCAAGGAAGCGCGCCGGAACGGACAGTATGCCATCAAGCACACCGACGGCAACATCATGCCCATCATCCAGATGATGGTGGACTGCGAACCCCATGCCCTGCACTCCCTGGACCCCATGGCCGGAGTTGACATCAAGAAGGTCAAGGAACTGTACGGAGACCGGGTCGCCCTGTGCGGCAACGTGCATTGCGCCGCCCTGCAGACCGGAACCGACGAGGAGGTCCGCGCCAGCGCCGAATACTGCCTGACCTGGGCCAAGCCGGGCGGAGGATACATCTTCTGCACGAGCAACGTTCCCTTCAAGGGCATGCCGCCCGAACGGTACCGCATGATTCTGGACATCTGGAAACAAATGCGGGATTATTGAGCACAAGAACAAGGAGAATCTGACTATGGATCTGCATGAAATATCTGAAAAGCTGCAGGCAGGCGCGGCCAAAGCGGTCGCGGCCCTGGTGCAGCAGGCCCTGGACGAAGGGTATCCCGCCCAGAAGATTCTGGAAGAGGGACTGCTGGACGGCATGAACGTCATCGGCGAAAAATTCAAGAACAACGAAATCTACGTTCCCGAAGTGCTCATCGCGGCCCGCGCGATGAACAAGGGAGCCGAGGTGCTCAAACCCCATCTGGCGGCTGAAGGCGTCAAAGCGACCGGCAAGGTATGCATCGGCACCGTGCAGGGAGATTTGCACGACATCGGCAAGAATCTGGTCAAGATGATGATGGAAGGCAAAGGGCTCGAAGTCGTCGACCTGGGTGTGGACGTCGCGCCCTCGACCTACGTGCAGTGCGCCATTGAGCAGAACTGCAGCATGATCTGCTGCTCTGCCCTTCTGACCACCACCATGGGCGTCATGGCGGACGTCGTCAAGGCGGTCGAGGAAGCGGGCATTCACGACAAGGTGAAAATCATGATCGGCGGAGCGCCCGTCACACAGCATTACTGTGACCAGATCGGAGCGGACTTTTATGCGGCCGACGCCACCACCGCCGCCGAGATTGCCGTCGACTATTGCGCCAAAGTCGCAAACGGTTAAGGAGAACTGCCATGAGCCATCCAGTGACTCTTTTTGACGGTGCCTCGGGCACCACGCTCTGGAGCATAGCCGAGCGCAACGGCGTGCCTAAAGTCCCGGTCTGGAGATACAACCTCGAGCACCCCGAATTCGTAAAGGAAATGTCAAGCGCCTACATCAAAGCCGGATCGAAAATCATCCTGGCCAATACCTTCGGGGCCAACCGCCTCTCGGTAGAGCGTGCTTCGCAGATGGACCCCGATGAAGTCGTCCGGGCGGGCGTTCGCCTGGCGCTGGAATGCGCGGCGGGGACGGACGTCAAGGTCGCCCTGAACTGCGGGCCCCTTACCGAACTCATGGAACCCTACGGCGACCTAGAAGAGGACGACGTGCGGGATATTTACCACCGGATGTTCGTCGCGGGCGTCGAAGCGGGCGCGCAGGCCATCGTGCTGGAAACCTTCATCGACCTTGCCATGCTGCGGGTCGCGACCGAGGATGCGGTCACGTTCGGCGTTCCGGTCTTCTGCTCGCTGTCCTTTGAAAAATCCGGCAAAACCATTATGGGCAACTCGGTGCAGGATGCGGTGGACCAGCTCGTTCCGCTCGGAGTCGAGGCCGTCGGCCTGAACTGCTCCCTGGGCCCCGTACAGGCCCTTCCGATCATCGAAGCCTTCCACAAGGCCACCGACGCGCATCTGTTCTTCAAGCCCAACGCCGGCATGCCGATCCTCAAGACCAACGGAGAAAGCATTGCGCCCGTGGGGCCCGAACAGTTTGCCGAGGACGTCAGCCCTGCTCTTTCCTACGTATCCTACATCGGAGGATGCTGCGGAACCGACTACACCTACGTGGAAAAGCTCAAGGAGAAACTTGAGCAGCTGGCATGAACGAATCTTTGTTTCTTGACGCCGCACAAAAAGCCGGCGCAACCAAAGCGGCCCTTATAGACGTGTCCGACATCGTGCTGGATCCGGCCTATTACGACATCTGCGAGAACGGGCATTGCGGCTCTTTCGGGCTTTGCTATGCCTGCCCTCCGGATATCGGGCAGGTAAAGGAAAACATGGAGCGCATCCGCTCCTTTTCAAGAGGGCTTCTATATCAGACCATCCGGGACATCGAGGACAGCTACGACATCGAAGGAATGGGAGAAGCGGCCGCGCAGCACGCCAAAATCGGCGTCCGGGTGCGGCAGGAGATCGGGCGCTTTTATTCCGGGCGGACTTTGCATCTTTCCTGCGGAGGATGCCATCTGTGCCCCAGATGCGCCAAGCGGGACGGGCTTTCCTGCCGGATGCCCGACCTTGTCATGCCGGCCATGGAAGGCATGGGAGTCGACGTGTACAAAACGACGCTCTCCACCAATCTCAAATACATCAACGGGGTCAACACCGTGACCTATTTCGGTCTCGTGCTGTTCGGCCCCGAAGAAACACCCAAGCATACCCAGCCATATATATAGTTTTGCTCGGTTTCTTTGGTGTCTGTTACAATAAAGTAATACCCCAGTTCTGGGGTCCTTTGCCTGGATATTTGTTCTCTCGTTTTTCGTTTTCCGGTTCGTTCCGTACGTGCCATTCATTATTTCTCATTGAACATATCAAAGTATTTCAATGAAGGAATTGCACCATACTTTCCTAAAAGATAATTTCTTTCGTAGTTCTCATCCTTTCTGATTTTAGTTCCGTTTTCGTCAATGAAATCCGCAAGAGAATAGAGAGTAGAAACACCGTCAGCATCTTTTTCGGTAAACCAAATCTCATCCCGTCTTAGCATATTTCCATTCAATTGCCAGGAGTCATGAGAAGTGAATATGAGCTGTGCATTCTTGGTATTGATTTCAGGATTCAAGAATGTGATGATAAATGTCCTCACAAGCAGTGGATGCAGTCTTGCGTTCAAGTCATCGATAAATAGTACACCACCAGTTGACAATGCATCCTGAAGCACGGGATATAGCGCAAACATTTTCAGTGTTCCTGCCGATTCATTTTGCAGAGGAATTGACGCCGTTTGATCTGAATCAATCATCTTATGGATAGCATCAATTCTAAGATGATTATTCTCTTCATCTTCGTCGGTTTTTATAACTTCAACATTGAATCCAATAATGGATGAATCAAAAGAAGCAAAGTATTCTACAACATTCTTACGGACATTCTCATCCTCTGCAAATCCGTCAGGGATGAGTTGCGACAAAAAATAGTTTTCTATCGGTTGGCCAAAATCAGCAAAATTATTATTAATAAACCAATCTCGAATATACTTAAGTTTTGTAATCTTAAGTTTTGCCCCCAAAGATACTATAAGAGTTTCTTTTTCCAAAGCAAGCCTTATATTTTCCTGACTTTTTGAAGGAATCCCAGATAAATCGAGCTCATTTCCATTGCGGTAAAATATCTTTTTGTAATTACCGCGAGAAGTCTTTGATTTGCAATTTAGCCATTCTTCGCAAACGCCATTGTTATTTACGGTAAAGCCATAATTGTAAGTCTTTGCTCCGTTTTCTTCAGAATCATTAAAATATACCTCAAAAGATGATTCGGCAGCACGACTATCGGAATCAAAAAGGAAGGGTGTTGGTTTGAAAAACTCTGACTTCTTCTTTTTTGAAAAAGATTCATCTCCACCATAGTTGAGCGATTGTAGAACATATGTCGCCATATATCTGAATGCTTCTTGAACATTAGATTTACCGCTTGCATTTGCTCCGAAAATAGCGGCTACAGGGAGAACTCTTTCGTTAGCAATTGAAATAACATGATTATTGAACTCAGATATTTTTGTGGCAGTCAAATCCAAAGTTGTATCATCACGAAATGATTTATAGTTCTTAAAGTTAAATTGTAAAAGCATAGTTTGAGTCTCCTTTCTGTCGTCTCAATATCTATTATACACAAAAGAAACGATTTATCAACATCTAAATGAGATTTTTTCTCATTTAGATGTATTTATAAGAACGACGGTTGAAACGCCATGACTATTATCATGTATCTACAGACATAGATAGTCTAACACAACTACCTCTCATTAGATGTATTTGCCTTTCGGCCCATCTATTGTACGGCATGATGTTTGATTTTTGAAAAAATATTTTTTGCTTGTTCGCCCCCGGTTTGAATTCCCGTGAAAAGCGGTCTACCTCCCGTTTTCAAGCGGTGGCAACACCCAAGCAATAAGAAAGGGTCGATTATGGCCGAACTCACCGTTCTTTGTCCGGACAAAATCATGAAAATCCCGTTTGAAGCCCCGGCCAAACTGCAGTCCGTTCTGCAAGCCGCCGGGGTTCTTTTCGACCGCCCCTGCGGCGGACGGGGCGTATGCGGCAAATGCCGGGCCGAATTGTCCGGCCTTGTGTCCGAGCCAAATGAGGCCGAGCGAAAAGTCGGCTACCGGCTGCTCTGCCAGGCCGCGCTTCTGGGGGACGCAACCCTGTCCCTGAGGGGTGACGCACAGCTGACTCAGATTGAAAGCACGACCGTCCGCTCTTTTCCGCCGACCCACCCCATGCCGGGTGAATACGGCTTTGCCGTAGACATCGGCACGACCACGGTCGTCGTCCAGCTGTACGATCTGAAGAGCGGGAAACTGATTGCGGAATCTTCCGGGCGCAACCGGCAGATTGCCGTCGCGGCGGACGTCATGGGACGAATCGGGCAGGCGCTGGAAGGTAAAGCGGACGAGCTTCGCTCCCTGATCTCGGACCAGATCCGGGACCTGATGACGCAAACCCTGAAAAGGGCCGGCCTTGCGGACCCGGATGCGCCCTGCGCCGTGGTAACCGGGAACACGACCATGCTCTATCTCCTGACCGGCCGCAATCCCGAATGCCTGTCTCACGCGCCATTTGTCGCGGATACTCTTTTTGACACGACCCTGCCCATTTGGGGACGGCAAGTGTATCTTCCTCCCTGTTTCGGGGCGTTTGTAGGCGCGGACATCGCCTGCGCGGTCCTGTTCTCCGGTCTCTGCTCGCAGGACCGCACTTCCCTTCTTTGCGACATCGGCACCAACGGAGAGATGGCACTCTGGCACGAAGGCACCCTTTCGGTCTGCTCTACGGCCGCAGGCCCCGCGTTTGAGGGCGCCGGCATTTCCTGCGGATGCCCTAGCATCCCGGGAGCGATTTTCAGGGTGGAGACGGACGGACACTCCCTGACCCCCTATACACTCGGAGACCTGCCTCCTGTCGGCCTTTGCGGATCCGGCCTGATTGACACGGTCGCATGTCTGCTCCGATGCGGAGAGTTGGATGAAACCGGCTATCTGGAAGACGACTATCCCATAGCGAAAG
>JAFTBN010000059.1 GCA_017455185.1 Clostridia bacterium | reverse complement strand
GCCCTGACGGAATCCCGGCCGATCATATCAAGCAGTTCGGAATCCGCCTCCGCCTCGTACCCGGCGCTGACCACAACAAAGTCCGCTCCTGATTTTTCAAGAAGCGTTTGCGCTGCCTTGATATAGTTTCCGTGATGTGGCCATTTTATCCAATCAAAGGAAACGTCCCCTGCATTCATGAACTCGTTAAGCCGGTTTCGCTCCGCATCCGCGCAAAGCAAAGCAGACCTGTCCCTGAACTGCAGCGCAACCAAAAGGGAAAAATCGTTGTCCACTCCGTCTCTCTGATCCGCATCCAGCACAAGATTTTCTTCCTTATCATACAGATGTGTCACATTAATTCTGACCGAAAGCAGATCCTTCTCTATGAAAAAATCCTCCTTCAGGCGCAAAACTTCCACGTCCTGCCGTGCCGCCGTCTCCATCATGGAAAGATACAGATCCGAGTTCCGGACGTAATTCGGAACAATCAGACGCGTGACATCGAATTCGGTCATCAGCTGAGCTGCGCCTCCGATGTGATCCTTGTCGTAATGCGTCACGACAAAATCGTCTACCCTTGAAATTCCGTGCCGGTTCAGTTCGGACCGGATTGCGTCAAAAGAGCGTGAAAGGCCCGAATCCACCACCAGGACATAGCCGTCGCATCGGACCAGGATGCAGTCTGCAGAGCCAACACTCAGCACATCCACATACAGGATGCCGTCCGATTCTGTTCCGAACGCGTCCGCAATCGAAGGCGCGACGCTTTCGGTTTCAGGGCCCGACAAAGATCCCTGCGTCCCTTTTTGCGTTTCGTCGTCCTTCACCGGCCCGCATGCTGTCAGCAACACCAGTAAAATGCAAAGTGTAGCAACGCACAGTCGGCAAAGGAGGCCGGTCCTCCTGTTCTTTTTTTCGGTCTGCATCATCCGTCTCCCGCCCTTGGCTATTTCGACTCAAAGAGCAAGTAATAGTCTTCTTCTCCGATTATGACTTCATCCAGGTCCAAGTCCTCCAGCGCCTGCCGAATTTCGGATTCCGTAAATCCGGCCCGGTACAACGACGCCCGGATAGAGTCAAGTTCCTCTGAACCCAGATCGTCCCCATCTCGGTGGCCAATCCTTACCAAGGCCGCCTCGCGGCAAATCGGAACGAAATCAACCTTTTCCAATCCCTGCCTGAGATACTGGATCGCCTCGTCCGTAAAGCCTCGTTCGTACGCCTTTGCCAGGATTCTCTTGCGACTGTAAAGGCGCTCGATTCCCGTCCATCCGAGTTCCACGATGCTTCTTTTCTCATCGATCAACCCGGCGTCGGTGAGCCGTTGTACAATCCGGTCGGCCGTCTCCCGGCTGAAATGCCACTTGCTTCGCATCGTCCGTTTGATTTCCTTTTCTGTCCTGTCCCCATAAGTCAGAGCATAAAGGACCCTGCGCATGGCGTCACACTCCTGCTGCAGCTGACGCACCTCGCCCAGCTGCTCTTCGTCCAGGATCGCGCCCGGCAGGAATCTCTCCTCCTCCGAATAAGGGACGCTGTAGCATTCCGCTTTTCCGGCGGCTTTGTCTTCCCCCGTCTCGGAAGAGACAGGCACCACATACAGTTTGACGACATAGTCATCCTGCGCATAGCGCTTCTTCTGAATCTTCCAGAACATCAATCGTCTTCCAGTTCCATCGTGCGGATATCGAACTCGTCGTCGCCGTCGAGTTCGGCTGCGTCAAATTCCTCCTGCACCAGGTTCGGATTCTTCATCATCGCTTCGCGAACCTTGCTTTCCACTTCTGCCATCAGGGCAGGATCATCCTCCAGATATTTGAGCACTTTTTCCTTTCCCTGGGCCAGACGCATGCCGCCATAGGAGAACCAGGAGCCGCTCTTTTCCACGATTTCAAACTGCAGCGCCAGATTCAGCACTTCGCTGGAATGACAAATGCCCTTTCCGAACAGAATGTCGAACTCAGCCGTCTTGAAAGGCGGGGCCACTTTGTTCTTGACCACCTTGCACTTGACGTGGTTGCCCACGACCTCGTCCCCGCTCTTGATCTGTTCCTGCTTCCGGATGTCAATCCGGACCGACGCATAGAATTTAAGCGCCTTGCCGCCCGTTGTGGTCTCGGGGTTTCCGAACATGACGCCCAGTTTTTCACGCAACTGATTGATGAAAATGACAATGCTGTTGCTCTTGCTGATGGCAGCCGAGAGTTTCCGCATGGCCTGGCTCATCAACCGGGCCTGCACGCCCATGGATGAGGCGCCCATGTCTCCGTTGATTTCCGACTTGGGAACCAATGCGGCCACGGAGTCCACGACCACAATGTCGATCGCGCCCGAGCGCACCAGGGTCTCGGTGATTTCCAACGCATCCTCGCCGCAGTCCGGCTGGGAAACCAGAAGGTTGTTGATGTCCACGCCCAGCGCCTTGGCATAAACCGGGTCAAGCGCGTGCTCGGCGTCGATAAAAGCGGCGCTCCCGCCGGTCTTCTGCACTTCTGCGATGACATGCAGTGCAAGTGTGGTCTTACCGGAGGATTCCGGCCCGTATATTTCCACGATTCTTCCCTTCGGAAGACCGCCGATTCCCAATGCCAGATCCAGAGTAATAGAACCGGTATGAACCGCCTGCACCTCCATATGCGCGTTTTCGCCTAAACGCATGATTGAGCCGGCACCGAAATCTTTTTCAATCTGTTTCAATGCCATATTCAAGGCTTTTTGCCTTGCTTCCTTTTCGTCTACAACCACTTCGTTGGTTCCGGTTTGCGCTGCTTTTTTAGCCATGGTGATTCCTCCTTCAAGGACTCGTCGTTGTTTTGAGCCCATTATAGAGAATTCTTTCCATTTTGTCAATATCTTTTCTTTAAAAAATTCCTGAATCGGAATGAACAGTCATATTTTTGTCCGATTTTGGAATATCATGACTTAAAAAGACTCCCGTAAGCGTCTGACCGACGTGCGGGAGTCTGCAACTTTGTTTTCTCTACCGGCCACCGCGGCCGCCGAATCCTCCCATACCGCCCGGGCCGAAGGACGAGCCTCCGGTTCCGACGCTTTGCGAGGACTGGGTCCAGTTGTAAACGGTTTTGTCCCCGCATTGCAGTCTGTACGAAGAACCGGTCCCGAACGCGTCGGAGCACATCCATCCGCTTAAATAAGCGGACGAAAGCGAGAAGGAAGCCACCGTATTCCCCTCCTCGTCAAGAAGCGTATACTCCCCTGCCGGGAAAGAGGTTCCGCCCATCAAAACCAGATTGCAATTCGAAGAGCCGGAAGGCGTTTCGCAAATACCGCCCAGCGAAATGATCATACCGCCCGTAACGGACAGGCTTCCGTCCAGGTCGACCGACCCCGACATGCCTCCGCTGCTGCTGCCTCCCATCACCAGGGTCATACCGCCCGTGACGACCATATTGCCGTTGGAATCGATTCCGTCGGTATCGCCGGAGGGAGTCCTGACCGTAATCAGCCCTCCTTTGATGTAGATACAGGGAGTGACAGCCTTGCCGGACTTTGCCGCGTTGATTCCGTCGTCGTCGCCGTATACGCTTACGGTTCCCCCTTCCAAATAGATCTGGTTGGCCTCAAGTCCTTCGTGCGACTGCGCCACGCCCACCGTTCCGCCCGAAATGGTCAGGACGTTGTCTGCGTGCATGCCGTCGTCCCCGGACACAATCGTGAGTTCGCCTCCGCTGACCGTGATGTTTCCTTTGGCCTGGCTTCCGCTCTCGAACGAGGCGTCCCCGTTTGCATGAAGCGCGTCATCCACCGAGGAGATCCGAACCGTTCCGCCCGAAATCAGGATTTCATTGTCCGCCTTGATGCCTTTGGCGGAAACGGTGCTGCCGCCCTTTCCCGAAGACGTACTCAAACTCACATAATCTCCGACAATCTCGGTTCCGGAAACGGTCTGTATCAGATATCCGTTCATGGAAGTGTTCACATTTCCCCGATCGGTACGGCCCACATAGAAGTCGGTAGAATCCGGCGCCTCCGCGTCGAAGATATAATACCGGACTCCGGAAAGACCGGCCGGGCGCGAGAGCCGATACGCGTAATAGATGGTTCGTCCTCCCTGAACCTCGGAATAATAGGTTGCGTCCGCAAAAGTCCCCGTTTCCTCGTTCTCGCCGTAATAGAAGGCCGCAAAACGGTATCCGCGGGAATGCAAAGAGGAAGGAACAATCACATAGAAATCTTCGGTTTTTCCAATCGAAGAGACAACCTGCCCCGTATAGGGAGAATAGGTGTCCGTGCAGATTTCGAGTCCGGTCTGCCCGGAAACCGACACGTCATACGCCGCGTCCAGTCCATCGCACGCCGCGAAGACGGCAATGTTCCCGCCCTCAAGCGCAATGGTTCCGCGCTGTTTTCCCTTAGAGGAAAGATCGGTATCCTCGGTCTTGATTCCGTCTCCGCCCTGTGCAATGAGGATCAGATTGCCGGAGGATACGGTGACGCTGTGTTTCCCTTTGAGCGCGTTGTTCCTTGCCGTCACCTTTATGGTCGGTCCGTCAATCTTAAGGTCCTTGGTACAATGGATTCCGTTGTTGTAAGCTCCGTTTACCACAAGACTGCCTTCACCCTGCAGTTTCAGATCGGCTTTGGAACAGACGGCCCCTTTCGGAGTCTCGTCCTCTTCTTCCCCGTCTGCCGGCTCACGGGCGTCCAGGATTTCGTTGTACGTGCCTTCCCTGACTTTCAGTTTGACCGAATCGGCGTCGACTACATACAGCGGAGCGCTCCGGGTACTGCGGACGGATGCCCCGTCAAGCACCAGAACCACCTCCTGCCCGGGGGCCTCAATGTACAGGCTCCCGTCACTCAGCGTTCCCCGGGCCGTATAGGTTCCGCCGCTCACGATCCGATAGATTCCGTCCGTCGGCGGAATCTCGTTTCCCGCATCATCCGTCAGAGTAAACCCGGACTCAAAATCCGCCTTTGCGTCTTCCGCATCACGGACGTCAATCTGCGCCGATGTCTGCCATTCCCCGGCGCCCCGATACACCTCGCCGGACGCTTCCCCGAAGTTCTTCTGCGACTGATCCGAACAGGACAAACAGCTCAAAACTACCGCAAAAAGAAGAACGACAGGAAGAAAAAGTCGATGAAATGCCTTTCTGTTCATAGTCTCCTCCGAAATTTCTTTCATTTGAAATTATATATCTTTTCCTGTCGCCTTTGTGAGGAAAAAGAACCGAAACAGAACCGACAGGTGAAAAGTGCGTGAAAAAAAGCGGCGTACATCCCCCTTTCCCGCGGTTCTTCTTTCCTTCTGAGCCCTTTTTCCGTATTGACGAAAAGGGAAAAAACAGTATAATGAAAGTATCTGAAACAAGGGTGAACAAAAGATGGAATGGCGAATCGGACAGGATGATTCCGGACTGGAAATAAAAGAATACATCCGCCGCAACATTTCCCTTTCCCAGCGCCAGCTCCGGCGCCTCAAGCAGGAGCAAAACGGCATTCTGGTCAACGGAAAACGGGAAAACGTCCGTTACGTTCTTCATGCCGGCGACTGCCTGAACCTGCCTCTTGACGAGGTCCCGGAAAAGGCTCTGTCCCCGGTTCCCGTACCGATGCCGGTGGAAGTCCTCTACGAGGACCGGGCGGTCCTTGTGGTCAACAAACCGGCCGGTATGCCGACCCATCCCTCCCTGCACCACTACGACGACACGCTGGCCAACGCGCTGGCCTATCGGGCCGGACAGAGCGGTCTTCCTTTTGTCTTTCACCCCATCACCCGTCTGGACAGCAACACATCGGGCGTACTGCTGACCGCAAAGACGCAGTTCTTCGCCTCCCGCCTGTCGGTCTTTCTGCAAAGCGAGCGCCTTTCCAAATGCTATCTGGCCCTGGCCTGCGGGCAGAACGACGCACCGGCGGGAAAGCCTCACCTGCTCGAATCGTTTCTGACCCGGACCGGCGAGAGCATCATCCGCCGCAGGATTGCCCGCCCCGGAGAACCCGGCGCGGATTATGCCCTGACGGCGTGGACCTCTCTTGCGACAAAAAATACGCCCGAAGGGCCCCTTACCCTGCTGATGGCTTTCCCCGTAACCGGGCGGACGCATCAGCTCCGGGTTCATTTTGCCGCCATCGGTCTGCCTCTTTTGGGCGACACGCTTTACGGACAGGCTTCAGACCTGATCGGGCGTCAGGCGCTTCACGCCTACTCCCTGCAGTTCCCCCATCCCGAGGACGAACGGCCGATGCGCGTCATCGCGCCTCCCGCTCCCGATTTCAAAGCGGTGCTGGATCTTTACTTTCCGGATGTTCCGCTGCCCGAACCCACATTACCCAGTGAAGGATTTCTGTACGATGCAATCCCCGATTCAAGCGATCAAAGCGCACCATGAAAAACGGAAAACGCTGAAAAAAGGCGAAAAACTGCCAACCTGGGCCCTTGTCTTCTACGGCGTAGGAGCTTTTGCTCTGGTCATGTTTCTCCTTTGCATCGCAAATCCCCATTTTGCGGACTGGTTCAACGGATACTTCAGCCAGGCGCTCCGCTTCCTGACGGCCAAACTGACCGGATGGATTCCCTTTTCCTTAAGTGAGCTGCTCATCTACCTGATTGTCCCGGTTCTCATCTGGGCCCTGGTCATCGGCATGAGGAAATACAGCAACACCTGGAAGCAGACCGGCATTTATGCCGCCACTCTGTTCTCCGTCGTCGCCCTGATTTTCTCGCTGTTCGCGCTGACGCTGGGAGGGGGATACCACACTTCAAGCCTGTACGACCGGCTTGAGATCAGGCAGCAGACCGTAGACTCGGAGAATCTGCTTGCCACCACACAAACCGTAAGGGACAAGCTCAACACGCTCGCGCAGAGCACCCTGATTCAATACGACACTTCGGATTTCTCCATTCTGCCCATGACCTGGAACGAATTGCAGGAGGAGATCCTGACCTCCTACAAAACGGTCTCGGGCGAATACAAAGCTGTCCGCACCTTCCGCTCAAACGTTAAGCCTGTTCTTCTATCCGAAGTGATGTCCCTGGCGCACATCACCGGGGTGTACAGTTTCTATACGGGCGAGGCCAACCTGAACGCCCGTTTCACAGACTACACCGTCCCCTTTACCATGGCGCACGAGATGGCGCACCAGCGCGGATTCGCGCGGGAGGACGAAGCGAACTTCATCGCGTTTCTGGTCTGCATTCATTCCGCGAACCCCTATGTCCGCTACAGCGGATATCTGACGCTGTACGACTACCTGCTCGGCGCCCTGTACGAGGACGATCAGGAGGCATACAACGAAGAAATCCAGCAGATGGACCGCAAGGTTCTTTCGGAAATGATTGCGCAGAACAAATTTTTCGCCCGGTATGAAAACAGCACCACGTCCAAAATCGCGGGCGCCATCAGCGACAGCGTGCTGAAACTGCAGGGCACGGAAGGGATAAAAAGCTACGGGTTGGTTGTAAACCTGGCGATTGCCTACTACCAAAACGGCAATCCTTGACGCATTCGGAGGCAGGACATGCAGGAAAAATGGATCATTGAAGGTCCACGGACCTTATCCGGGGAGGTAAGAATCAGCGGGATGAAGAACGCTGCCCTTCCCATCATTTTTGCCTGCCTGCTCAATCCGGAGCCCTGCATGCTGTACAACGTTCCGGATGTGACCGACGTCCATCTGTCCATGAAGATCCTGCAGGATGCAGGCGCCGAGGTGACCCGGCTGGGCAAAAACCAATGGCGGGTCCACGCAAAGTGCGTCTCGCCCGGCCGTTCCCATCCCGAAGACGTGCAGAGACTGCGCGCCTCCACCTATCTGATGGGAACCGAACTGGGCCGATGCGGGAAGACCGAGGTCGCAAGACCGGGCGGATGCAATTTCGCAGACCGCCCGGTCGACCAGCACATCAAAGCGTTCGAAGCGCTCGGCGCGCTCAACCTCGTCGGTCAGGACACCCTGTCCCTGGTGGCGTCGGACGCAGGCCCCGGACGTCTGAAAGGCGGAACCATCATCTTCGACCTGGAGTCGGTCGGAGCCACCTGCAACGCCATCATGGCTTCTGCCCTGGCCGAAGGAACCACCATCATCGAAGGAGCGGCGCGTGAGCCGCACATTGTGGACCTGGCCAATTTTCTCAATGAATGCGGCGCGGACATCAAAGGCGCGGGCACATCGGTTATCCGGATCAACGGAAAGGAAACTCTGCACGGATGCACCTACACCGTAGAATCCGACATGATTGAAGCCGGGACCTTTCTCGCTCTTGTCTCCTCAACCGGAGGAGACGTGCTGCTGCGCGACGTCATTCCTCAGCATCTGACTTCCATGACAAGCAAACTCAGGGATATGGGCGTCATTCTGGAGGAAAGCGAAAACTCCATCCGGGTGATCAGCACGGGCAAAATCGGTCCGTCCCAGATCACCGCCAAGCCCTACCCTGCCTTCCCGACCGACATGCAGCCCCAGTTTGTCTCCATTCTGGCTACGGCGCAGGGCAGCAGCATCGTCAAGGACGACGTATACCCCACCCGCTTTCAGTACACGGCCGAACTCGAAAAGATGGGCGCTTCCATCAAAGTGGAAAACGGAGCGGCCTACATCAAGGGCGTAAAGCAGCTTAAGGGCGCCGCCGTAAACGCCCAGGATCTCCGGGCGGGTGCCGCCCTGCTGATTGCCGCGCTGCGGGCAGCCGGAAAGACCGAACTGACCGGTGTGGATAAAATCGCACGGGGATATGAAGATTTCGTAGAGAAACTGAATCGCCTGGGCGCCGACATCCGCATAGAAAACAATCCTTAAGCCCGTAAGAGATATGCGGACTCAGAGTTCGGGGCAGCCTAAAGCCGCAAGAAGGCCGCCGGACAAGCCCTGCACCGTGACATACATTCCGAAACAGGAGAAACATACTATGAAAGTTCAAAAAACACTCCGATCCCTTACCGTCTTTATCCTGCTGTTTGCCCTCGTGCTGAGCATCGTCTCCTGCGGGAGCAGCCAGAAGCAGCATCCGTTCCAATACTGGAATGAAGGAGAAGTCCTGGACAGCCTGAAGACGTTTGTGGAAAACGTAACCGACAGCGGATCCGAAGACTATATTCCAGAAAAAGACCGGATTGCCGTTTTCGACATGGACGGGACGCTCGCCTGCGAAACGTACTACACCTATTACGACACCATGATGTTCATCGAGTACTGCCTGGTGGACCACCCCGAAAAAGTATCGGACGAACTCAGGGAACTGGCCGCATCCATCCGGCCCGGCTATCTGGCAGACGAAAATCTGGCAAAGAACTTTGCCAAAGCCTATGCCGGCATGACGGTCCGCGAATTCTACGACTACGTTGTTTCCTTCGGGCAGAAAAAAACGCAGAGTTTCAACAACATGCGCTACATTGACAATTTTTACCTGCCTATGGTCGAACTCGTTCATTACCTCTATGACAACGGCTTTACCATCTATGTGATCAGCGGGACCGAACGCACCACCACACGCGCCATCGTTGCCAACTCTCCCATCCGGGATTACGTGACCCCCAATCACATCATCGGAACGGACTTTGAAGTCAAGGTAAAAGGACACGAAGAAGAAGCTTCCAACATGAATTTCAAATACGAAACCGGGGACGATCTGGTCCTGACGGGAGGCTTTATACAGAAAAACCTCAACGCCAACAAAGCCATTTACGTGGAACGGGAAATCGGACAGCGCCCTGTTCTCGCCTTCGGCAACAGCGGAAGCGACACAAGTATGATGTACTACACCATCGATTCAAGGAACCCCTACCCCGCACAGGCCTATATGATTGTGGCGGACGATGACACGCGCGAATGGGGCACACAGGATTGGGAAGCGAAATCGGCGGATTACAGAGCCAAGCAGTTCATCCCCGTTTCCATGAAAAACGACTTCGCTCAGATTTACCCCGAAGGCATCACCAAAGCCGACCTGCAATACAATCCGACAGCCGCCTCCTGAGGACAAACCGTCAGAGCGGTTCCTTTTGCCCAACGGTCGGAACCGCCCCTCCTTGCAACAGCTGAAAAGAAAACCCGTGCAGACAGGGCGCATCGAACGGCGCCGCAGCCTGCACGGGTTCTTTTTCATTCGGACTTACTTACCGGTCCGTTTTGCCATTACTCTTCGTCGTTATCCGGCTCATCGTTGGGCTGATACTCATAGGCGTCCGAGTTCTCTCCGACGCGCTTGATCCAACCGCGCACGATCAACGGATCGTTCTCCTCATACGGCATGACGAAATTCTCGTTGTGTTCCTCTGTCTTGACCTTTCCGAGTTTTTCCATCATGATGCCGATCAGTTCGCGCGCCCAGCGGGCGGAGCGATCCGAACGCAGTTTCAGACGCATGGGAGTCCCGGCGTATTTCTTCGTTTCCCCGACGTCCTGATAGATGTACTTGGTATCTTCAAACTCGGTCGGATTCAAAGCCAGATACAGGGACAGGGTCTTGCCGCGGATGGCAAACCTTGCGCAGTAAGTGCGGCTGACACGGAAGGAATCGCACGACCAGCTGATGCGGTTGGACGCACCGTAGGACAGCAGTTCGTTCTTCAGATCGGAATACCGCTGCTTGACTTCGTCCGTGGACTGAATCAGTTTGGCCATAAAGCTCTTGTTCAGATTGGGATCTTCGAAATCCTCCGCTTCGTTCAGAACCGCCTGCACTTCCTCGGGCGAACCGCCGATGACCCGAATCAGGTCTCTCTTAATCAACGGCATATCAGGCTCATACGGTACGCGCCAGTCCATATCCACGGCGTCATCCTGCTTTTCCTTGCCGATGTTTTCCATCATGATGTCAATCAGTTCAATGGCCCAGCGGACCGAACGATCCGAACGCAGTTTCACACGCATCGGAGTTCCGGCATACTTTTTGACTTCGCTGAAATCATCGTAGATGTACTTGGTCGCGACAAAATCGGAAGGCGACAGCGCCAGGAACAGCGAAAGGGTCTTTCCGCGGATGGCAAATCTTGCGCAATACGGACGGCTGACACGGAAGGATTCATTGGTCCAACTCATGCGGGTCGAAGCGCCGTACGCCATCAGGGCGTTCTTGACCTGGGAATACCTCTGTTTCAGATCGTCATCGGACTGAATCAGTTTCGCCTGGAAACTGCGGCTGTACCGGATCCGCACCAGTCCGCCTGCCGTCTCAATGTATCCGACTTCCTCCGGATTGTCATCCTCATCTCCTACCAGGAGCGGAATAATCGGCTCAAAGTCCTGATCGGATTCAGGCTCAGGTTCCGGTTCGGGCTCGGGTTCGGGCTCTGGCTCAGGTTCCGGTTCAGGCTCGGGTTCGGGCTCAGGCTCGGGCTCAGGTTCCGGCTCGGGCTCAGGCTCTGGCTCAGGCTCAGGTTCTGGCTTAGGTGCCGGTTCAGGCTTGTCCTTGGGTTTCCGGAAGCGCAAATAGATATCCGTTCCCAACAGACCGAGGTACAACGTGCCGTCAATGGCCAGCAATACCAAAAGAATCGTTGTGAGCACTTCTCTATTCTCCTTTAATCATATATTTTGCTCCACATGCACAGACGTGGGAAACAAGCAAACAAAAACAGGGTTCCGCGTCAGCCTCCGGCCGAACGAAAAGAACCCTGTTCCGAATCAGCCAGTCCGCAAAGCAGCCTCCATTCCGCTTGGGGGGAAAGGAAAGCACCCGGCCTGCAAAACGGCAAAGCCGGAATTCGTATGCGATTGCGTATATCAAGGCGAAAAACGCCGAATGTGTTCTGACTGATGATGATCAAAAAAAGAAACGAAAAACGAATATCCGAAGTCCTCGCGCAAAATCCGGCATGGCGGAATTCACGCTTTCGCTTCTTTTTTATTCTTTTATACAATGGCATTGTACCACACTTTAAATGGATTTGCACCCCTTTTTTTAAAGATTTGCTCTTTTTTTAAAAAAATATGTCCATTCCGGGAAGAAAAATGAGTGATTTTTCCGTTTTGAGAGGCTCCGGTGGGGACGAAAACAAAAAAGCAAGGTCATTGGCCTTGCTTTGTTAATATGCATTTTTACTCGGGCCGCTGCGTTTTTTCGCCGATTCTCTGTTTGAGTTTCCGTCGGATCCGGCACACGGCATTGTAAACCGATTTCTCACCGCGCCCAAGTTCGCGCGCAATATCCCCCGGCTTCCGGCCTTGCCGGTAGCGAATCCAGATTTCCCACTCAAAAGGCGAAAACCATTCGGGTGAAGCCTGGGCCAGGAGCTGCTTTTTCCTCCGGTCTTCGCCCTCTCCGGCCTCGGCAGGCTGCGCCCTGCTTTCCATATCTTCGAGTCGGACCCTGGCATGGGGACGAATCTTTCGCAGATAGGAAACCAGCGCGTTGCGCGTGCACACTTTGGCATAGCGTCCGAAATGCGCCCCGCCGGTTCTGTCATAGGTCTTGACCGCACGGCAAAAAGCAATCTGCGCCTCCTGCCGCATATCCTTGACGTCTTCCGTCCCCATATCAGGGCCTTTGTATTTCCTGACCAGTCCCGACAGAAGCGGCTCGTACAAGCCAAGCAGTTCTCCCAGCGCGTTCTCATCTCCTTTGGCGGCTGCGCTTAACAGTTCGTTCTCCTTTTGTTCATCGAAAGGGGCAAAAGCATTCTTTTCCGGTTCGGCCTTCATGATTCCCCGCCCTTGTCAAACAGGAAATTCATGTTTCCGGCCATCAGGGAACAGGTGCTTCTGTAAATGTCGTCCGGATGGGTATTGAAATTATCCCGCATCCGCTCGGCCCGGTTCAGCGAATCCACAACCAGTTCGGTTCGGAAGATTTCGTGATTCTTTTCCAGCAAGGAGAAGATAACCCGGAAATTCTGATCCGGTTCCCGCTCAATCCGGCAATCGGTCAGAATGCCGCGGCGTTTGAAATCCAGATACCTCAGCGCGCTGCTCAAAGCCCGGTCCAGCAATTCCTGCAAAAGATCGCTCTTGAGTTCCTCAGCCACCAGTCTGCCCCGCTCGGTCACGGTGTATTCCGGATCCCCCAGTTCGTTTTCGGAGGATTGCTCGATCAAACCCTGTTCCAGCATTTCCCCGAACGCCTCCGCAAAATCCAGATACATGACGTAGTCCGTCTGCATCACAATATCGTTCACCGAGACAAAATCCAGCGGATAATTGATGTTTTTCATCAGATACAGCACAAAGATTTTCACATTCGCGTGATTTCCTACCAAAGATGCCATCCTCCGACCTCCCCCGTTTTTCTGATGCCATTGTACCATACGGCGAACGAAAAAACAAGGGAAAACAAAAGCAGGACCGGAAGGAAACGGCGCGGTCTTATCCCGGCAAAAAAAGAACCGTTCCTGCCCCGGAATTTTGCAGCCGGTGAAAAAAGCCAGCCTGCGTTTCAGACAGACTCGGGATTGAATCGATCTTCCCGGAGCGTCTGTTCAAAAAATCGGGCCGGACCACATTTAATCCGGCCTTCTTGTTGCATTTGGTCTTTCTTTGTGGTATGATGAAGCCACTCTAGAAAAGGATCGGTATAAAGATTTCTTTATACGAAAAGCGTATCATCCTATGCATAAAATTGCGATACTCGGATTCGGCGTCGTAGGAAGCGGCGTAGCAGAAGCCTTGGGGCAGGACGCAGACCGGCTGGAAAGCAGGCTGGGCACCCCGATCGAAATCAAATACATTCTGGACCTGCGCACCTTTCCCGATCACCCCTTGGGAGACCGGGTCATTCACGATTTCAACCGGATCCTGGAAGATCCCGAAATCGAACTGGTCGCCGAAATGATGGGCGGTTCACACCCGGCCTATGATTTTACCCGCGCCTGTTTGGAAGCCGGCAAGCACGTTGTCACCTCCAACAAGGAAGTGGTCGCCAATTTCGGTGTCGAACTGCTTGAACTGGCCCGTGCCAACCGAGTACGCTATCTGTTTGAAGCCAGTGTGGGCGGCGGCATACCGGTTCTTCGCACCCTGATTGACGAGATTACCCTGCACCGCATCCATTCGGTTTGCGGCATTCTCAACGGGACGACCAACTACATCCTGACCAGCATGCAAAAGGACGGACTTCCGTTCGACGCGGCTCTTCGCTCTGCCCAGCAGAACGGATTTGCGGAAGCCAATCCGGCAGCCGATCTGCAGGGGCTGGATGCGGCCCGCAAAACCGCCATTCTCTGCGCACTGGCATACGGCGTTCTTCCCCCTGTATCCTCGTTTCCCGTCACGGGCATTGAAGGCATCACCGACGAACACCTGTCCCGCGCTTGTGCGGCCGGCGGCACACTCAAACTGGTCGGATGCTGCGAAAAAGCCGGGGACCGGCTTTTGGTTTCGGTTCAGCCCGTCTTTCTTCCCCTTTCCCACCCCCTTGCCCACATCGCCGGAGTGCTCAACGGCATTCTGATCCGTTCGGACGTGCTGGGGCAGATTCTCGTGGAGGGGCCGGGAGCCGGAAAACTTCCCACAGCCAGCGCGGTTGTAAGGGACATGGCCGACGTCTTCTCCGGCCGGGCCCAGTCGCAGGATGCGCTGAAATGGCGCGCGGCCGACAAATCAAGCCTTGCCGACCCGGAAAAAGTCCTTTCCCTCTGGGTGGATTTGGGCCGGAATATTCCGACCTTTGCGCCCGAGCCCATGACCAAAGATGCCTTTTTGCGCCGCACCGGCGCCGACAGACGCAACGTTTTCCGCGTTCTGCCGGAATAAGGGAGGCGGAATCCTATGGCGCAGAAAAACAACGGCTTCGGATTCTGGGCGATCGGAACACTTCTGGTCATTCTCGGCGTAATTCTTTCTTTTAAGATTATCGGGTGGTTGTCTCATCTGACCTCCTATCTGTTTCTGGGAAGCACCCCGCACCTGGTTCACATGACGTTCGTCTTCCCGGCGCTCCTGATTGAACTGGCCCTGTTCGAAGCCATCCTCATGCTGATTCAGCCGGGCGGTCTGTTCTCCGGCCGGGGAGCCGAAAACGAAGCGCAGAGAGCCAAAATAAAAAAAGGACGCAAAATCGGCGTCATCTGCTGTGCATCGGCCGCCGTTCTGGTCATTCTTTTCTCCTCCTGCTGCTTTGTCGGCTGGACCGAGGAAGGAATCGACACCTACGTGGTGGGAAAGGTTCGTTCGGTCCGGTACGAGGAAATGGAGAAGGCGACCGCGGGAGTCAAACAGGAAACCTTCTCGTTTGACCTGACCGCTCCGGACGGAAAGACCTATTCCCTGTTCGGCGTTATCTCTTCGGGCAATACGGCCTTTGCAAAAGAATACAACCATCAATTCCGTTTTGCCGCCCGTCTGTCCGGGCAGCTGCGCCGGGCCGGTGTGCCGATTGAAGTGGAAAACCGGGCCGAACTGGAAAAAATATATAAGGAACCCTATCCCGACACCTGGGTCTTCCTGGAGGAAATCCTGGACGGAACCGGTTCCTGACCCTGCCGCCGGCGATCTCAGCCGGCGGTTTTTGGTGCGTGCCCTTTTTTGGCACTCACTCCCCATGGGTTTCGAACAAGATTGTGAACGAAATGTTAATTCTATGCAAAAGCCTTGATTTTTTATTTGGAATGAGTACAATATGGTTTAGAAGTTGGCACTCATAACTTCAGAGTGCTAATTCCGGACTTTGTAACATTTAATGTATATAGGAGGATGTTATTATGACCATCAAACCTCTTGCAGACCGAATCGTCATCAAACCGGTCGAAGCAGAAGTGAAAACCAGCAGCGGCATTTATCTGACCGCCGCGTCCCAGGAGAAGCCGCAGTTCGCGGTTGTCGTGGAAATCGGTCCCGGCAAAACCAACGAGGACGGCGTTTTGATTCCGGTTAAAGGACTCAAAGTAGGCGATAAAGTCATCGCCGCGAAATATGCGGGCACAGAAGTCAAGCTCAACGGTGAGGAATACACGATCATCGGCGAGAAGGACATTCTTGCCATTGTAAATGATTAATCAAAAGGAGATGCTGCTTTATGGCAAAGGATATTTATTACGGAATTGAAGCTCGCAACGCTCTGATGCGCGGCGTGGACAAACTGGCAAATACCGTCAAGATTACACTGGGGCCGAAAGGACGCAACGTGGTTCTGGACAAGAAATACGGTTCTCCCCTGATCACCAACGACGGCGTGACCATCGCCAAGGAAATCGAGCTGGAAGATGAAGCCGAAAACATGGGCGCCTCCCTGCTCCGCGAAGTGGCCACCAAGACCAACGACGCGGCAGGCGACGGAACCACCACCGCCACCCTTCTTGCCCAGGCCCTGGTTCGCGAAGGCATGAAGAACGTCACCGCCGGCGCAAACCCGATGGTTCTGCGCAAGGGCATCAAGAAGGCCGTCGACGCAGCCGTTGAGGCTCTTGCCTCCAACTCCAAGAAAGTAAACGGCAAAGAGGACATCGCCAGAGTCGGAACCATTTCCGCCGGCGACGAAGTCATCGGCTCCCTGATTGCAGACGCCATGGAGAAAGTCACCTCCGACGGCGTCATCACGGTCGAGGAATCCAAGAGCGCCGAGACCTACTCCGAAGTGGTGGAAGGCATGCAGTTCGACCGCGGCTATCTGTCCCCCTACATGGCAACCGACACAGACAAGATGGAAGCCGTGCTGGACGACGCCCTGGTCCTGATTACCGACAAGAAGATTTCCAACATCCAGGACATCCTGCCTCTGCTTGAGTCGGTTGTACAGGCCGGCCGCAAGCTGCTGATCATCGCCGAAGACGTGGAAGGCGAAGCCCTGACCACGCTGGTGCTCAACAAACTGCGCGGAACCTTCACCTGCGTTGCCGTCAAGGCGCCCGGTTTCGGCGACCGCCGCAAGGAAATGCTCCAGGATATCGCCATTCTGACAGGCGGTCAGGTCATCACCTCCGATCTGGGTCTGGAACTGAAGGAAGCGACCATGGATATGCTGGGCCGTGCCCGTCAGATCAAGGTCAACAAGGAAAACACCATCATCGTGGGCGGCGCAGGATCGAGCGAGGCCATCCAGTCCCGTATTTCGCAGATCCGTGCAGCCATCGAGAATACCACTTCCGATTTCGACCGTGAAAAGCTCACCGAACGTCTGGCCAAACTGGCCGGCGGCGTAGCCGTCATCAAGGTCGGTGCCGCTACCGAAGCGGAAATGAAGGAAAAGAAACTTCGCATCGAAGACGCCCTGAACGCAACCCGTGCGGCTGTGGAAGAAGGCATCGTAGCCGGAGGCGGAACCGCTTACCTGAACGTCATCGCAGACGTACAGAAACTGCTCAAGCAGGTCGAAGGCGACGAAAAGACCGGTGTCCAGATTGTCATCAAGGCCCTGGAAGAACCCGTCCGTCAGATTGCCTCCAACGCCGGTTTCGACGGCGGAGTCGTTGTGGATAAGATTCTCCGCTCCAACCGCAAGGGTTACGGTTTCGACGCATACAAGGAAGTCTACGTGGATATGGTTGCGGCCGGCATCGTAGACCCGACCAAGGTAACCCGTTCCGCTCTGCAGAACGCGGCCAGCGTAGCGTCTGTCATCCTGACCACCGAAGCCGTGGTCGCCGACCAGAAGCCGGATCCCGCAGCTCAGGCAGCCCAGGCACAGGCAGCAGCCAACATGGGCGGTGGCATGTATTGATCCGCAATAGTATAGCAAGCAAAAGCCGGGGACGTTCCGAACGTCCCCGGCTTTGTTTTCCCTTTCCTTTTTTGCCTCTTTTTGCCTTCCGGACAAGCCTCTTTGACAATTGACAAGCCCTGCGCTTTATGATAGAATATTGGCACTCATAATTCTATACGGAGGTGCCGTTATGTCTGGAAATGATAACCTTTCCGAAAACAACAACCAAGCGATGGATGACGCCCTCCGAAGTAGTACGGAAGAACCGGTCACGGAAAAATCGGAAGCCGGGGAAACCGTCCGGGGAGACGGTCCGTCCTCTTCCCTTCCGGAGGAGAACGTCGAATCTCCCCGGACCATTTACGACGAACCCGAACTGCTGGACGAAGCGTCCTCAAAGGAGGATCAGAACGCAGACCGGAATCCCGCGGCGGAAGAGGACCCGGCGGCTTCCGACACAGAAGCGCAGGATAAAAAGGACGAGGACGAGGAACTGCCCGAAAGCGCGCAGGAAATCAGCGAAAACATCGAAGAGGTGTTCGACAGCCTTCTTTCCTCCCTGGACGGACGGCATTACGGAGCCTTCGTCTCCGAGATCAAGGAACTGAACCCGGTCGACGCCGCGGACTTCCTGGCCACTCTGCCCATGTCCCGTCTGCCGGCCGTGTTCCGCATTCTTCCGAAAGACATCGCCGCGGACATTTTCGCCGAACTTGACAGCGACCTGCAGGAAAAGATCATCTCGGCCATGACCGACCGGGAATTGTCCAACATCGTCGAAGACCTGTACGTCGACGACGCCGTGGATATGCTGAATGAACTGCCGGCCAACATCGTGCAGCGCATCATGCGCGCCGCCAAGCCGGACACCCGGAAAATCATCAACCGTTTCCTGGCCTATCCGGAGGACAGCGCCGGCTCGGTTATGACCTCCGAGTTCATTGAACTCAAGCAAAGCATGACCTGTGCGCAGGCCATCGACCACATCCGCCGCACCGGTGTCGACAAGGAAACCGTTTACGTGGCTTACGTCACGGGACAGAAACACGTCCTGCTGGGCTGCGTCCCCCTGAAGGAACTCCTTTTCGCTTCGCCGGACGAACTCATCGGGGACATCATGACCGACGAGAACTTCGCTTACGCCTATACGAGCGACGACCAGGAGACGGTTGCCTCCCTGATTTCCAAATACGACCTGCTCGCTTTGCCTGTGGTAGACCGGGAAAACCGGCTGGTCGGTATCGTCACGGTCGACGACGCTCTCGACGTTCTGGAAACCGAGGCCACCGAGGATATCGAAAAGATGGCCGCTATCGTTCCGACCGACAAGCCCTACATGAAGACGAGCGTGTTCGAAACCTGGAAAAAGCGCATTCCCTGGCTGCTGCTGCTGATGGTCAGCGCAACCTTTACCAGCACCATCATCACCTTTTTTGAAAACAAATTGGCAGACTTCGCATTCGTCATGTCTCTGTCTGCCTTCATTCCCATGTTGATGGACACCGGCGGAAACGCCGGCAGCCAGTCTTCGGTCACCATCATCCGCGCGCTCTCCCTGAACGAGATTACGCCAAGGGACATCGGAAAAATCCTGTGGAAGGAATTCCGCGTTTCCCTTCTCTGCGGGGTCACCATTGCGGCCGCCTGCTTCCTGAAAACCTGGATTGTTGACTGCCGGTTCGCGGTGGACGGCGAGCATCTCGCCATCACGGCGGTGGTCAGCGCCACCATCTTTTTCGCCATTCTGATTGCAAAAATGATCGGAACGCTTCTGCCTCTGCTGGCCAAAGCCTTGAAGCTCGACCCTGCGGTCATGGCGTCCCCGTTCATCACAACCATCGTGGATACGCTGACCCTGCTGATCTATTTCGGCATCGTCACCGTGGTTCTGATCCATCACCTGCTCTGAACCTACCGGGGATAGAAATCTCCCAGAAGGTCAATGCGGAATCCTACCAGAAGGACCGCCCGGACCAGTCCGTAAATAAGATAGAGACCCAGGAATGACCAGATCAGCCATCCGGGCAGCCAGAGCAGTTTCTTTTCGCGCCGGACGAATGCCACCCAGGCACGGACGTACAGAACAAGCCCCGCCACCGCCCCGAGCGGCACGACGGGAAGCGCCAGAAAGGACCGGACCGGATGAAAACGGAGCAGTTCCAGAATGGCGCGTGTGCCCCCGCAGGAGGGGCAGTATACATGGAACAGGTCGTGGAACACACAGGACACCGGTCCGAACAAACCGGCCCGGGATCCCTTCACATACAGGAAGAAGGCGAGTGCCGTCAGCAAGGCGCCGATGTGAAACAGCAAAAAATGCACCTGCTGTTTTTTTCTGTCAGGCATATACCGCATCCCCCTTCCCTTCCTTTTTGTTTTTCATTATTTCTTACAATAAAGGAGTTTATCATGTCAGATCGTCAAGACGAAACCGAAGGATTTGAGCAGGAGCCCGAATCCGTATCGGCAAAAGACGCCGAAAACGGATTTTTCGGCGGATATGAAAATTCAGCCGGTCAAAATCCGAACCCCCGTCCCCGGGATGTCACCTATGCAGAGCAGAACGCTCCCGTCCGGGAACCTCCGAAAGAAGGCATGGCTACGGCCAGCCTCGTTTTGGGTATCGCTTCCCTGGTCACCTTGTGCTGCTGCTCGGTTATCTTTGTCATTCCGATTGTATGCGCCGTCCTATCCCTGATCTTTGCCGGCATCTATGCCAAGAATCCGGGTGACGGAAAAGGAAAAATCACCGCCGGACGGATCTGTTCGATCATCGCGCTGGTTCTGGCCGCCATCCTGATCTTCCTTTTGATTATCACCCCGGTCATACTCCGCTCCGTCAATTTTGCCCAGTATCTTCAGGAATGGGCCGAAAACGATCCGGAGGATTGCACCGCAAGGTACGACTCCAACGGAAGGATGATTGAATTCATTTACGACAACGGTACGGGCACTTACGTGTATTTCGAGCTGGATCCCGAAACGGGCGGCATCACCGGATACAGCCTGAACGACAAAGCATCCGTTTTCGGCGATTGAAGGACAAGCCGTCCCAAAAGAAGAATCATTTGCAAGTACGGCCGGTGCCCGCGCACCGGCCGCTTCTTTTTTTCAATAGGTCAGACCCTTTTCCTTGGCTTCTTTCGCCATACGGAAGAAATTGTACGGGTCGCAGAAAACGAAATTCGCCTCGGGCCGGGCTCGCCGCATCTCTTCCATGATGGCATCGTGCCGGCTGGGGGAAACCAGAATCGTTCTGAAAATATGGAATCTCTTCTCGGGCGGATAACTGTCGATGCCGATCAGGGCCTGTCTTGCCGCCTCGGCGGGATCCGTTTTCTCTACCGCGATATCCCTCGTATGCTGGATAAAGACCGCTCCGTTGACCACCTGCATCTCCCGGGGGAAGTGATTGCCTCCCGCACCCATGGGAGCGAAAGCCGTCAGATCCTCCATATTCTGCCGGGTGGTCGGATTCCATCCGTCAATGACGAATCCGATGATCTGCTGATCGAATTTATCGAAATAGTACTGGTTGTGCGCGATGTTCGCCTCCACGCCCGAAGGAAGGCCGGAATGCTTCCGGGGCTCGTACAGAAGCGCCGGGTTGTTGTATCCCGCGCCCGAATCCCCCGCCTGGAAGTAATCGTTCTCGGTGAAGTGATGATACACGTAATCGAACGCCATCGGAATCCGGTCGGACAAATTGGTATTGAAGCACCACATCAAAGGGTTCTTCCCCAGTTTGGGATCCCGGGCCCAGATCGGGATGTGACGGGCCGTCCAGGCCGCCGCGTCATAATCTCCCACATAGAACAGAACGTAGGTGTTCTTCGGATCGAAGACCATCTTTTCGCGGGGCCTGCGGTTGTGGTATTTGGTATCCAGGGGATACTGGCAGAACACCGAAGCATTCGCCAGGCCGCAATAACCGGCCGCATCCGCGTCCTTGACGCAGTTGTACGCGCTGAGCAGTTCGGTCAGCATCCATTCGGATTCCACGCCCTCGTGCTTGCCTTTGTTTTTGTGTTTCGTGTATTTGATGTGCCACGGATTGAAACCGCACACCTGGCTGATCCGCTTGCCGCCGTTCTTGTCGTACTGCCTTTGAAGGATTTCCTTCATGGTGGCAAGATCGGTTCCCAGGGGCTGATCCGGATCGTCGCAGGGCGGCTCGTCCCCCCAGCAGGACAGATCGAACACAAACGCCTTTTTCAGGATGGAATAGTCGTGGTTGAAGACAAACGCGTTGCCCAGATCGGGATAACAGGGTTCCTCGGCGTTCCAGGGCATCGCATCGGCCGTAAAGAACATCACGTCGGCGCTGGTCCTGTCAAAATACCGTTCCAGAGCCCACAGGTAGGCGTCGTTCTTGGCGCTCCCCGAAGAAGGACGGTCCGTATCGGGAATGGTCCCGCGTCCCGTGAACTTACCGCAAAGATCCAGACGCACCGGCGCCTGCGTCGCTTCCGCAATCCGACGATAGGTCAGGCTTCCGGCCCGGACCGGTAAAAATCCGTCCACTCCGCACGCGGTCAGCGCCACATTGTAACTGGCGGGAACCGCCGGATCCCACAAAACAAGTCCCTTTTCCCGGAACAGGTCGGCATAAGCCGAAAGGAATGCATCGTAATCCGGGATTTCCCGGCATGTGACACCCTCCAAGAAATGTCCCTTTTCGCTCATATAATCCAGCCAGAAGGAGTCCGCCTCCTGCCAGAACAGATACAGCTGCGGGCCCTGCCGGTTGGCAAGCCCCTGTACGGCTGCCACGGTCGTCATCTGATCGTAAAATTGGGTGGTATCTTTTCCGCAAGCTTTTCCGAAATCCGAAACGCGGATGGTATTCAAAACTGCCATATTCTCTCCAGGATAGTCGGGCAAACCGCCCGGTATTGCAGGTACCCCGACACAGCGGTCTTCAGAAGAAGCGTCCGCCGGCAGCGCCTTCCTGCAAACTGACTATACCAAAAGCAGACCCTTTTGTCAAGTCAAAAGCAGGGTTTTGCGCGAACGAACCGGCAGACTGTAGTGTAAAGTCCAATACCGAAAATATTTTCTAGCAAATTAAATATGTTTACCGGTAAACACGAAATGAACGTATAACACAACGAAGTGAGATTGTCGACATATAATCACATTTTATCTATCCAAAAATGTAACTGCAATAACAAAAAAGCATATGTAAAGACAAGGAAGTGAGATCTCGAGTTTTACAGTTAAGAGCTCAAAAGCCTTGCTGTAATTCGATTTCCTTCTCTTTTTTTGTTATTGCAAGCTTATGATTATATGCTATTTGACGACTCAATGCAACTTGAAGTACCTGACGACTTATTTCAACTTTACCCCCCTTTGGAGTGGAAGTTAACTTTACACTTCAGCATTCCATTCCATGGCAACAACCTTTTTTGCAAACTGCTTGCAAAATACCGCAAGTTGTGCTATACTTTGGCGGAAAGCGTTGAAAAAGTGAGCGGTAATCCACCGGCTGTTTCCAGAGAGGGCAATTTTAGCTGCAAGTTGCCTATCAGCGGATTATTTGCATTTCCCTTTTGAGCCGGTGCATGCAAGTGTATCCCGTCCTGCTCCCGTTATCGAGCTTCGAAGTGCCGGTCTTGAACCGGAAGTCGGGTGGTACCGCGTGCCGTTTGGCTCGCCCTGATCAGGGGCGGCCTTTTATTTTTTGCCGTAAAAGACAATACATTCTATAGAAAGAGGAAATTATGAAGGAAGAACTGGAACTGCAAGCGCTCAAGGAAGAAGCGCTGAAATCCATTGAAGACGAAAGTGCGGACATGGAAGAAGTCCGCGTCCGTTTTCTGGGCAAAAAAGGAAAACTGACCTCCATACTCCGCAACATGGGCAGTCTTTCCCCGGAAGAGCGTCCCCGCATCGGCCAGATTGCCAACGAAGTCCGCGCCTCCATCGAAAAGATGATCCAGACGCGCAACGAAACGCTCAAAGCCAAAGCGATGGAACTGCGTCTGAAAGCCGAAAAGATTGACGTCACCATGCCCGGAAAGGCCCCGGCCCCGGGTCATCTGCACCCTTTGGCCCGCGTACAGAGGGAGATGGAGGACATCTTCATCGGGATGGGCTTTTCCATTGCCGAAGGGCCTGACGTGGAACTGGACTATTACAATTTCCAGGCGCTGAACATTCCGGAAGGTCACCCCGCCCGTGATACGCAGGACACCTTCTACATCAGCGACAAGGTGCTGCTTCGTTCCCAGACGTCCCCCGTTCAGGTGCGCGTCATGGAAAAGCAGAAACCGCCCATCCGCATCATTTCCCCGGGACGCGTCTACCGCTCCGACGCGCTGGACGCAACCCATTCCCCCCTGTTCCATCAGATGGAGGGACTGGTCGTGGACAAGGGCATCACCATGGGAGACCTGAAAGGCATGCTTGAAACCTTCGCCAAGCGGATGTTCGGCGATTCCACCCGCATCCGTTTCCGTCCCCACCATTTCCCCTTCACCGAACCCTCGGCCGAGGTGGACGTCTCGTGCTTCGTATGCGGCGGCTGCGGCTGCCGGGTCTGTAAGAATGAAGGCTGGATTGAAATTCTGGGAGCCGGAATGGTTCATCCGTTCGTCCTGTCCAATTGCGGCATCGACCCCGAGGAATACAGCGGTTTCGCGTTCGGCATGGGCATTGAACGGGTCGCCATGACACGGTACGGCATCGATGACATCCGTCTGTTCACGGAAAACGACGTTCGTTTTCTGAATCAATTCTGAGGAGGAGCCGACATGAATTTATCTCGAAACTGGTTAAACCAATTTGTTGACGTCCGGGACATTGAAGACAAGGCCTATTGTGACGCCATGACCGACAGTGGTTCCAAAGTGGAAGGATACGAAAAACTGGGGCAGGAAATCTCCCGCGTCGTTGTGGGCAAAGTACTCTCCATGGAGCGTCATCCCAATTCTGACCATATGTTCACCTGCCAGGTGCAGACCGCGCCCGACAAAACCGAACAGATTGTCACCGGCGCACAGAACGTGCATCCGGGCGACTTCGTTCCGGCCGCTCTGGACGGCGCGCATCTTCCCGGCGGCATCGTCATCAAGCCGAGCAAACTGCGCGGCGTGGATTCCAACGGCATGCTCTGCTCCATGGCCGAACTGAATCTGGACGAACACGACGAGCCGGGCAAGGAAGCCAACGGCATTCTTCTCCTGGACGCAACCGACGCGGACATCGGAACCGACATCCACGATTTTCTGGATCTGACCGATACCGTCGTCGAATTTGAGATCACCTCGAACCGGCCGGACTGCCTGTCCGTCATCGGACTGGCCCGGGAAACCGCCGTCACCTTCGACCGTCCGTGGCATCTTCCTGCACCGGTCGTGAAAGGACCCGCCGGAGGAGATCCCATCGAGTCCTATCTCAAAGTTTCCATCGCAGCGCCCGACCTCTGCTCCCGCTACGCGGCCAAGGTGCTCCGGAACGTCAAAATCGGGCCCTCTCCCCGCTGGATGCGCCGGCTGCTCTGCGCCAGCGGCGTGCGCCCCATCAACAACATTGTCGACATCACCAACTACGTCATGCTGGAATACGGCCAGCCAATGCACGCGTTCGATTACCGGCAGATCGAAGGCAAGACCATTCAGGTCCGCCGCGCGCACAACCAGGAAGCCTTCCGGTCCCTGGACGACCAGGATCATACGCTCGATTCGGGCATGCTGGTCATCGCGGACGCAAAGAAAGCCTGCGCACTGGCCGGCGTGATGGGCGGAGCCAACAGCGAGATTGTGGCCGACACCACGACCGTGGTCTTCGAATCGGCCTGCTTTGACGGAATCTCGGTCCGCAAAACCGCCCAGAAAAACGGGATGCGTACCGAATCCTCCTCCCGCTTTGAAAAAGGTCTGGATCCCGAAAACTGCATGCCTGCCCTCCTGCGCGCCTGCGAACTGGCGCAGCTGCTCGGCGCAGGCGAAGTCGTGGACGGAACCATCGACGTCTATCCGGGTAAAAAAGACCTTTACCGGATGCCGTTCGAACCCGAAAAATACAACCGGTTCCTCGGAACCGACGTGCCGGTTGAAAACATGCTGCACACCCTGGAAAAACTGGAATGCAAAGTGGAGGACGGAATCATCACCGTTCCCTCTTTCCGAAACGATCTCCGCTGCATGAACGACATAGCGGAAGAGATCATCCGCATCTGGGGGTACAACCGGATTGAAAGCACCAACATCCGCGCGGAAACCACGCAGGGCGGCAGAACGCCCCGCCAGCAGTTCACGTACGATCTGGAAAACACGCTGATCGGCCTTGGCTTTTCCTCCATCCAGACGTTCACCTTCGTCAGTCCCAAGATTTACGACCGGATCCGTCTGCCCCAGGACAGCCCCCTGCGCCGCTCGGTCGTCATTTCCAACCCGCTCGGCGAGGATACCAGCATCATGCGCACCACCGCGCTGCCTTCCATGCTGGACGTTCTGGCCCGCAACAGCAACTTCAACAACGAATCCGCCTGCCTGTTTGAAATGGCCTCGGTGTACCTGCCGGGAGAGAACGCGGACGAATTGCCCGAAGAAAAAACCTATCTGACCGTCGGAGCCTACGGGAAAGTGGATTTCTACACGCTCAAGGGCGTGATTGAACAGGCGCTGCGCGCCAACGGCATCCGCAATCTTACGTTTGAAACCGCCCCCGAACACCCCGTATTCCATCCCGGCCGTTCGGCCCTGGTCCGCTCGGCGGACGGAACCGCGCTGGGAACGTTCGGACAGGTCCACCCCCTGACCGCCTCCAATTACAATCTGAGCGCTCCGGTCTTCCTTGCCTCCCTGGACATGGATATGCTCTACAACGCCGCCGAGCACAAACGCCATTACACGCCTCTGCCCAAGTATCCGGCCGTCACCCGCGACTTCTCGTTCGTTTGCGACGAAAGCCTGGAGGTTGGCAAACTGGAAGAAGTGATGGCGCGCGCCGGAGGAAAACTGACCGAGTCCGTTTCCCTGTTTGACATCTACCGCGGCCCGCAGCTCGGAGAGAACAAGAAATCCGTCTCCCTGCGCATCGTTCTGCGCGCCCAGGATCACACCCTGACGGTCGAGGAAGCCGACAAGGTTTCCAACAAGATCTGCAAGGACATGGAATTCAAACTCGGACTCCGCATCCGGAGCTGACCCTATGGAAAAAGAAAAGATTGACCGGATCAATTTCCTGGCCCGCAAGCAGAAAAGCGTGGGCCTGAGCGTCGAAGAGAAAGCGGAACAGCGGACCTTGCGGGAGGAATACCTGGCCGAATTCCGCGCCTCCTTCAAGGCGCAGCTGGATCATACCAGCATCCAGTATCCGGACGGGCACAAGGAAAGACTGCACCAGGTCCGCAAGGAAAAGCAAGAGCAAATCCCGGAGTCCTGACTTGACAAACCCCGGAAAGAAGACTATACTTTTAAAAAATTCTGCCTGACAGGCAATCTCAAAATCGGGACATCCCGGGAGGTAATTGATTATGAAAAGAAGCGAAATCAACCAGATTATCCGCGACGCAAAAGAATTTCTGAACGAGTACAAATTTCTCCTTCCCCCCTTCGCCTATTTCACGCCGGAGGAATGGAAGGAAAAGGGACATGAATACGACGAGATCCGCCGCAACGTCCTGGGCTGGGATATCACCGATTTCGGTTCGGGCGACTTCAATTCCTGCGGTCTTTTCCTGTTCACCCTGCGCAACGGAAACATGCACAATCCGGATGACAAGAAAGTCTATGCCGAAAAGATCATGATCGTCGGAGAGAACCAGCTCACGCCCTACCATTATCACTGGTACAAGCAGGAAGACATCATCAACCGCGGCGGCGGAAACCTGATGATCAAGGTCTATGCGGCCGACAAGGACGACAATCTGTCAGAAGAAGACACCGAAATCCAGGTGGACGGACGGCATTACACCGTTCCGGCCGGCACGGTCATCCGCTTAAGACCGGGCGAATCCATGACCAACACCAAGAAACTGTATCACGCGTTCTGGGGCGAACCGGGTCACGGAAAAGTACTGGTCGGCGAAGTCAGCCAGTGCAACGACGACTCCAAGGACAACCGTTTCTTCGCTCCGGTCGACCGTACCCCCTGGGTCGGCGCGATCAAGGACGCGGACCTTTCCGACAAAACCCGTTTCTTCGACAAAGTCGGACGGTTCCCGGAAATCGAAGAGGATGAAGCGCCGATTCATCTGCTCGGTTCCGAATATCCGGAAGCAAAATAATCCCATCGCCGCAGGAACGGTTTCCTGCCGAAAAACGCCCGCGTTTTCTTTTCGGAACGCGGGTGTTTTTTGCCTCCCCGCCCTTCTCATTTGGTACTATAATAAAAATGATTTTTCAAAAAGCTATTGACTTCTTATTTAAAGTGTATTATAATAAATGCAACTAAAATGCAGTTGCAGGAGGCACTAATGAATGAGTCAGTTTGACAAGGCTGTCGAAAGACTAAAGTCTTGCCCAAAAGATTATACATATGAAGAGGCAAGTTCATTATTGTCTAAAATGGGTTTTGTTGAGGATAATAAAGGAAAAACATCTGGATCACGAGTTCGTTTTATTAGAGAATCTGATGGAAAAAGTATTTGTTTTCACAGACCACACCCACAAACAATAATGAAATCATATGCTGTAAAAGATTTGATTGAATATTTAGAGGGCATAGGAGAAATATAATAATGGAAAACACTTTACAGTACAAAGGTTTTTTTACAAATATTGCTTATTCGGCAGAAGATATGGTCCTTCACGGGAAAATTGAAGGAATTGACGATTTGGTTACATTCGAAAGTGAAAGTCCTTTGGAAATTGAAAAAGAGTTTCATGCGGCAGTGGATGATTACTTGGAGCACTGTAAAGAGATTGGAAAAGATCCGGCAAAAACTTATAGGGGAACTTTTAATGTGCGGATTGATCCCAAATTGCACCGGGCAATTGCAATAGAAGCAATGAATAAAGGAATATCGTTAAATCAAGCGGTAGAAAGAGCAATTGGTCAATTTGTTAACAGCAAGAATGATAGTGCCACAGCTAATCACAATCGTTGAGTTTAAACAGATTTTCGCCCGTAGCATATGCTGGAGAGATATTGGAACAAAAGATTTTGGTCAAAAAATGCACCGCTGTAAACAAAGAAAAGGCTTCCGGCAAATCCCGAAGAGGGAGCTGCCGGAAGCTTTTTTAATAGTTGATGAGCCCCTTCTCATTTGCAGCCCAAGGTGAAGGATGCATCTTGCTTTTGCCGCGGGATTTATGTATAATGATGATGGATATCTGTGTGAGTAAGGAACGACGCGCGTTTATGTGGACAGAGAATGTAGAACAAACCGAAAAAGCCGGGCAGAAGTTGGCCGAATGGCTTGTGAAACGGGGAACTTTTCCCGCTTTTGTCGTCCTGGATGGCGACCTGGGAACGGGAAAAACCGTCTTTGCGCGCGGAATGGTTCGCGCCATCGCGCCCCGATCCCGCGTTCACTCCCCCACCTTCACCCTGGTCAACGAATACAGAACCGGGACTCTTCCCGTCTTCCATTTTGACCTGTACCGGATTGAGGAGGAAGAGGACCTTTACGCCATCGGCTTTGACGACTACGCGCGCCAGAAGGCTTTGCTCATTCTGGAATGGGGCTCACGCGCTCCGGGCGTGATTCCGCCCGACGCCATCACGGTACGGATTGAGAAAGATCCGGACCGGCCGGACCGGCGCAGGATTACGATTTTACAAGGAGGCAAGCCTTTGCATGTGGATTTTGGCTCTTGACAGCGCGACCGAAGCGGGTTCCGCGGCTCTTCTGGAGGACGGTATCCTTCGCGCGCAGATTCTTTTGCGAAGGGGCAACACCCACAGCAAAACCCTGCTTCCCTCGGTGGAACGGCTGCTTGGGCTGGCCGAGGTGTCCCTTACGGACATCGGCGCTTTCGCCTGCACGACCGGTCCCGGCTCGTTCACCGGGCTCCGCATCGGCATCTCGACCGTCAAGGGACTGGCCTTCGGAACCGGCAAGCCCTGCTACGGCGTCTCGGCGCTGGAATGCCAGGCGCATCTGCTCCGGGGCGTACGCGGACGGATTGTGCCCGCTCTTGACGCAAGACGGGACCAGGTCTACACCGCCTGTTTCCTCTCGAACGGAGATAAGGTGACCCGCCGGACTCCGGATTCCCTTCTGCCCGTTTCGGACCTGAATCTGGACGCCTGCGGCGAGGAGGTTTACGTCTGCGGCGACGCCGCGGACCGCCTGAAGGAGCTGTGGCCCCGGGTCCAGTGTCCCGCCTTTGCCCGGACGTTATATGCCGCTCCGGCCGGAGAAATCGCATGGCAGCGTTATTCTTTGGGCATCCGGGAGAGCGAAGAGGATCTCCATCCCGTCTATCTGCGCGTTCCGCAGGCAGAAGAAACCCGGTTGAAAAGCCTTAAAAACTCGGATAAAACATAAAAATTGATATTTTAACATGAACAAGAGGTAAGTTATGTACCAGACCAATACCGTCATCATCGGCTCGGATCACGCGGGCTTTGCCCTGAAGCAGAAAGTCGCGGAGCATCTCCGCTCGGCCGGACTGGAAGTCACGGACGTCGGAACGGATTCCGAAGCCTCCTGCGATTTTCCCGTCATTGCGCACACCCTTTGCGCCGACATCCAGAGCGGCAGACACACGCTGGGCATCCTGATCTGCGGAACCGGCATCGGCATGTCCATGGCGGCGAACAAACACCGCGGCATCCGGGCCGCATGCGTATCCGACGCGTTTTCCGCCCGGCTGACCCGGCAGCACAACAACGCCAACGTGCTCTGTTTCGGCGCACGCGTCGTCGGCGAAGGCACCGCCATGGATCTGGTGGATCTGTTCCTCAGCACCCCCTATGAAGGCGGACGCCATCAGCGCCGCCTGGATATGCTGACCGACATCGAAAACGCAAATCTTTCCTGACCCTATGGAAAAAGAACCCACTTCCGGCAGACCGCCTTTGCTTCATCCGCTCAGGCGCGCCCTGCACTCCTCCCATACCACCGTCGCCGTCCTCGCGGCCGCGGGTTCGTCCCGCCGGATGCAGGGCGGGAACAAACTGTTCCTTCCCCTTTGCGGCAAGCCGGTCCTGGCGCACACGCTTCTGGCCTTTGAGAAGTCCCGCCTGATTTCGGGCATCCTTCTGGTCGGCAAAGAGGAGGACTTCCCCGCCATACGCGAACTTCTCTCGACCTATGGCATTGAAAAGAGCCTTTTGCTCGTTCCGGGAGGAAAAACCCGTCAGGAGTCGGTCCGGAACGCGCTCGACGCCATCGGGGAATACCGGCTGGAAAGCAAAATCTCCTACGTGGCCATCGCGGACGGGGACCGGCCCCTGACCACCCCGGACATGATCGACCGGGTGGTGCAGACCGCCTTCACGTTCGGCGCCGCCTCCGCCGGGTGTCCGGCCACCGACACGGTCAAGCTGACCGACGCCTCGGGATACATCGAACAAACGCCCGACCGGAGCAACACCTGGCTTGCGCAAACCCCGCAGGTCTTCCGTCTTGCCGCCTATCAGGCGGCCGCGTACACCGCCGAAGCGGAAGGCTATGCCGCGACGGACGACAACGCGCTGCTCGAACGGATCGGGATTCCGGTCCGCATGGTGGACTGCGGCCCGCACAATCTGAAAATCACAAGACCGGGCGATCTGGAAATCGCACAGACGCTGCTCGCCCTGAAGGGGGGACACTGATATGATTCGAATCGGCCAGGGGTACGACGTACACAGGCTCACAGAAGGTCGCCCCCTGATTCTGGGAGGGGTTACCGTCCCCTTTGAAAAGGGACTCGACGGACACAGCGACGCCGACGTGCTGGTGCATGCCGTCATGGACGCCATGCTCGGCGCAGCCGCGCTGGGCGACATCGGGCATCTGTTTCCCGACAGCGACCCGGCCTACCTGGGCGCCGACAGTCTGCAGCTTTTGCGCCGCGTCGCGCAGACGCTGAGGGAACACCGCTGGCGCGTGGTCAATCTGGACTCCACCATCATCGCGCAGGCTCCCAGGCTTTCCCCCTATATCGAAGCCATGAGGGAACAGATTGCAAACACGCTCTATCTCTCCCCCGACGCGGTCAGCATCAAGGCCACGACCGAGGAACATCTGGGCTTTACCGGTGCAGGACAGGGCATCGCCGCGCAGGCGGTCTGCCTGATTGAATCGGTATAGGAACGTTCCCTTCTCCATATCCGAAAAAGGAGTATTGTTATGTCTTACGTAGCTTCTTCCATCTTAACCGCCGACTTCGCCCATCTGGGAGCCGAAGTGGACCGGGTTTCCCAGCTCGGCATCAAGATTCTGCACCTGGACGTAATGGACGGCGCTTTTGTTCCGAACCTTTCGTTCGGACCGCCCGTCATTGCCTCCCTGCGCAAGCGCACCAACCTGTTCTTTGACGTGCACCTGATGGTATACGAACCGATGCGGATCATCGACAGCTGCATCAAGGCGGGAGCGGACAACATCACCATCCATTATGAAAGCTGCAACAATCCGCGCGCCGTCCTGTCCTACATCCGGTCCAAACACGTCAACGCCGGCATTGCCATCTCGCCCGAAACACCGGTCGAGGTCCTGCTTCCGGTTCTGGACCAGGTCAATCTGGCCCTGGTCATGACCGTGCATCCCGGCCGGGGCGGACAGCCCTTCATGGCCGGCATGATGGAAAAGGTGGAACGGCTGCGCGCCGCAAAGGAAGCGCGCAAACTCAATCTGGACATCGAGGTCGACGGAGGCGTCAACCCGCAGACCGCCGAGATTGCGCATCAGGCCGGAGCCAACCTGTTTGTGGTCGGGTCGGCCATCACGAACTCCAAAAAGCCCAAAGCGGTCCTGACGCAGATTGAAAAAGCCATTGCGGACTGACCCGGGCTACGAACGCAGTGCGAAAACGCACAGCGAAAACGCACAGCGAGAACGCACGAAGGAAGAAAAAAGGAATTCTTTGAATTCCTGCAGGAACGGATGCCGTCAGCATACAAAAAAACTGCATGACTCTGTTTCAAACTGCATTCCGCCTTTGAGCGGGGCTGTCTGTTTTTGCATAATTGGATTTGAATAATTTCAAAAACCCTATTGACAAACTCTCACGGCCGTTCTATAATGGCCTCAAACCGATGAGAAAGGGTAAGTACGTTCCGCCTCTTGTGGCACAGTGAACCGCGGACAGTGAAAACGCGGGGCAGAATGCGGGACCGAATGGACTTTCGAGGGCAATCAGAAACGCGTACGGGAATGCGCGGAGTATGGGCGCTGGAGTAAGACTCTCCATTAGCAAAAGTCTGCGTACCGAATGATACGTGAAAGAGGGCGCAATGCGCCAAGCCGGGTGGCACCGCAGGAAAGTAACCGTCCTGTCCCAGCAGTTTACACTGCAGGGACAGGTTTTTTTCGTTCTCAGGCCCCTGCAAATCAAAGATTGGAGGTTCCCAACCATGGCAAACGAAAAAATCCCGTACAAAATCTATCTGAACGAATCCGAGATGCCCAAACAATGGTACAACATGCGGGCCGACATGAAAACCAAGCCCGCTCCGCTTCTCAACCCCGGCACAGGCAAGCCCATGACCGCAGAAGAACTCAGCGTGGTCTTCTGCAAGGATCTGGTCGAACAGGAACTGGACAACGATACCAAATATTTCGATATTCCCGACGAAATACTCTCCTTTTACAAGATGTACCGTCCGTCCCCGCTGGTCCGCGCCTATTGTCTGGAAGAAAAACTGCAGACGCCGGCCAAGATCTATTACAAATTCGAAGGCAACAACACCAGCGGCTCCCACAAGCTCAATTCGGCCATCGCGCAGGCGTATTACGCCAAGAAGCAGGGTCTGAAGGGCGTCACGACCGAGACCGGAGCCGGCCAGTGGGGCACGGCGCTTTCCATGGCCTGCGCCTATCTGAATCTGGACTGCAAGGTCTTCATGGTCAAATGCTCTTATGAGCAAAAACCGTTCCGCCGCGAAGTCATGCGCACCTACGGCGCGTCCGTCACCCCTTCCCCGTCCATGGAGACCGAAGTCGGAAAGCGCATCAACGCCGCCCACCCCGGCACAACCGGCTCTCTGGGCTGCGCCATTTCGGAAGCCGTGGAAGTCGCGACGAAATCCGAAGGCTACCGCTACGTTCTGGGCAGCGTGCTCAACCAGGTTCTTCTGCACCAGTCCGTCATCGGCCTTGAAACCAAAGCCGCCATGGACAAATACGGCATCAAACCCGACCTCATCATCGGCTGCGCCGGCGGCGGTTCCAACCTCGGCGGCCTGATCGCCCCCTTCATGGGCGAAAAGCTGCGTGGCGAGGCGGATTACCGCTTCATCGCCGTAGAGCCCGCTTCCTGCCCGAGCTTCACCCGCGGCGTCTATGCCTATGACTTCTGCGACACCGGCATGGTCTGCCCGCTGGCCAAGATGTACACGCTCGGCTCGGACTTCATTCCCTCGCCCAACCACGCGGGCGGTCTGCGGTTCCACGGCATGAGCTCCACGCTCTCCGAACTCTACCACGAAGGTCTGATGGAAGCGCGCGCGGTCAACCAGACCGACGTGTTCGAAGCGGCGGAATACTTCGCCCGTGTAGAAGGCATCCTGCCCGCTCCCGAAAGTTCTCACGCCATCCGCGTGGCGCTGGATGAAGCCATCCGCTGCAGGGAGACCGGCGAGGAAAAGACCATTCTGTTCGGCCTGACCGGAACCGGTTACTTCGACCTGGTCGCCTATCAAAAGTATCACGACGGCACCATGACGGATTACATCCCGACGGACGAAGAGCTGGCTCAGTACCGCGCCAAACTGCCCAAAGTGTAAAACAGGGACAGAATCACAACAAGACCGGAGGACGGAACACCGTCCTCCGGTCTTGTGTTGGCTCGGTTTTGTCTCATTCCCTGTTTGCCTTGAGGGTGATCTGAACCTGTGTTTCGGCCTTTTTCGCCGCACTCCATATCTTCAGCGTCACCTTGTCCCCGACGTTGTCGTTGTTGATCAGGGACATAAGCTGCTGGTTGGTCGTGACTCTCGTTCCATCGTACTCCAGAATAATGTCCCCGTTTTCCAGGGTCCCTTTGGCGGAAGACCAGGACATGACGTCTACCACCAAAATGCCGGTCCGGTCAAAGGTTACCAGTTTGGATTCGTCCGCATAGTAGTACTGAATTCCGTCGGTATACACATACCCGGTACCCGGAACTTCCTTTCCCTCCGCGTCGGTCTCCGGCTCGACCTCCCGGACCGGAGCATACCCTCCTTCCAGGGAAACATATTTCTGTCCCTCGGTCACCGCAAAAGCCGTGATGCCGAGCATGGGCCGCTCGCTGGTAATCGTGGAAGCCGTGCCCGATATGTCCCCGTGCTCGATGATCTCGTCCACGAGTTCCATCGCCCCGGTAATCGGAATGGCAAAATTGAGTCCCACATAGGTGCTCGAGCCCTGGCGCAGGGTCACGATGCCGATGACCTGCCCGCCGGCGTTGAGCAGCGGTCCGCCGGAGTTGCCCTGGTTGACGCTTGCGTCAAACTGAATCGCCTTCATCTTTTTGGACAGGGTCCCGTCCCCGCTGTACACCTTCAGGTCCCGGTTGGGATAGGATACAATCCCGGCCGCGGCACTGAAGGACAGTTCCAGTCCGGTCGGGCATCCGATGGCCAGGACCGGCTCGCCGGCACGCAAAAGATCCGAGTCCCCGATGGGAATCGGGATCAGATTCCGTTTGCTGACCCGGATGACCGCGATGTCGTCGATTTCGCTCCCGCCGATGTATTCGGCGTCCGCCGTGGAATCATCCGAGAAATAGACGATGATTTTTTCAAATCCTTTGACTACGTGATAGTTCGTAACGATGTATCCGTCGGCGGATACGATAAAGCCCGACCCGTACGAATAGCCGGTCGGAACGTTGACCTGAATCGCCACCGTGCTGGGCAAAACCGTTTCATACACCGCCGAAAAATCGGTGCCGGCCCCGCCGCCCACGTTCCGGACGGTCCGGGTCCGCAGTCCGGTAAAGAGCAATACGCCTGCCAGGACCAGGAAGGCCGCGGCAAATACGCATACCATCACCACAAGGAAAGTCCGGGTTCCCTCTTTTCTCTGCACCCGCCGCTGCTCCTCATCCACCCGGTTCTGATCCAGATAGTTCCAGCGATAGACCACTTCCGGCTTTCCGTCCGGCTCTGCCGGAGAGTCCGGTCCGGTCTGCGGGGCTTCCGGCCCGGGTTCGGGACCGGCTTCCGATTCCGGTTCGGGTTCGGGTTCGGTTCCGGGCTCCGTTCCGGGCTCCGGCACAGTCTCATTTCCGGACTCGGGCATGGCGGAATCTTCCGCCACGGGCGTTTCCGCGTCAAGATTTCCGGCCGTTTCCGGTTCCCCGGGCGTCCGGGTCATTTCATCCATTTCTTCCATCTGTCGCTCACCCCGCTCTCAATTGAGCAGTTCAAATTTATACCCGACGCCCCAGACGGTTTTCAGATACCATTTGTCCGAAACGCCTTCCAGCTTTTCGCGCAAGCGCTTGACGTGCACGTCCACCGTGCGCGAATCTCCCAGGTAATCGAATCCCCAGACCTTGTCCAGCAGCTGGTCCCGGGTAAAGACGTGGTTGTAATTGGAAGCGAGGAAATACAGCAGTTCCAGTTCCTTGGGCGGCACGTCGATCTGCTTACCCGCAATCTTGAGCTCGTATTTCTGCAGACTGATTTCGATGTTGTCAAAGCGCACCACCTCGTTCTCGGCGGGGGCCATCTGGATCTTGGAACGGCGCAGCACCGCCTTGACGCGGGCGCTCAGTTCCTTGATGTCGAACGGCTTGACCACGTAGTCATCCGCTCCCAGTTCGAGCCCCAGCACCTTGTCGAAGGTGTCGGATTTGGCCGAAACCATGATAATGGGGCGGTTGGAAAGTTCCCGGATCTCCCGGCAGACCTGCCATCCGTCCTTCTTGGGCAGCATGATATCCAGCAGAACCAGATCGGGCTCATACAATTTGAAATTGGATACTCCTTCGTTTCCGTCCGAAGCCAGCTTGACCTCGTATCCTTCGGTTTCGAAATGCGCCTTGAGCGAATCGGAAAGAGCACGGTCATCGTCAACAATCAAAATTTTCGTGTCCAGCATAGCAAAAGCCTCCGCTCCCCTGTAAAAGTTTCCGCGCAGTTCCCTGCAAAGACGGGAAAGGCGCGTCTTCTCATTTCAGTCTCATTCTATCCATCAGTATAGCACAAAGGAATCAATTTGTAAACAATTTTTAAATAAAAAATCCGCAAAAAGCAGATAATTATGAATGATTTCTGAATAATTCATTCGGGGAAGCCCCGGATTTTGCATCTTTTTCATGAATCATGCATGAACCAAAATGAATGGAATGTGGATTTTCCGGCACGCGGCGTCCCCCGGCCGAAAGCGGGACCGGAAGAAAGAAAACGCAGCCCGGCCTGACACAGGGCTGACAAAAAAGCAAGAGCCGATTTGTAAACAAATTGAAAACGGGAACGGGAACGTCCGGCGGGACTTGTGGCATGCGGTTTGCCCGGGCCCTCCCGTCTTTCCGTTTTTCCGGATCGCGGAATCCGTTCCGACTTGTCGTCGAAATGTGTTATGTTTCTAATTTTTTTGTTTTAATAAATGAGGCAGGATGTTTCGAAAGCAGCATCGGATGGGATTTCACCCGTCGGGCCCTTTTTCTGTCCGCCGACGCCGCACCGCGGTCTGCCACTTTTGTCATCGGAAAAATATCCAAAATCGACCCCTGATTTTTCGCATTTTTGTGATGGTGCATTTTAACGAATTTTCGCCTGTTTTTTTGTGTATTTTTTTGCCTTTACAAAGTCGGGGGGATGCGGTATAATGCATACACTGATTTCCAAATCAGATTTGCCCCCCGGCAAATACCCCATGCACAATCTGTCACCGTTTCTGCGGAATTTCAAACTTATGAAATCAACGCGCAGAGGTCGGCCACGGATTGTGCTTTTTATGTTTTGGCGTCCCCGGCTGTCTTATACGCGCGCGCGGCCGATATGGATTATGAAAAGACTGTAAATTCTTAAGAGAATTTATGGTTTTTTTCTTTTCCCCATGCTATAATGGGTGGAAATTCAACGATACTTTTTTGCTTTTTTCGCGCCGCGCGGCGCGGAGCCCAAGGCAATAGCAGGAGTCCTTTCATGGAAAACAATCCGAACAAACCGAAAAGAAATCATAAAGAAACGGGCCTTGAGGAAGAAGTCCGGCCCCCCGAGAAAACGGCGCAGGCCCCCGCTCCCGAGCCCGACCGCATGTTCCACCTTCCCCTGGTCGACGAAAAGATCGTCCCCTTCCCGGAATTCAGCAAGGACGGCAAGCCGCTCGAAGTTCACTTTGACGCGACGGGTCCCTTGTGGCAGCCCTTCCTTCAATACGCCGACGAACACAACATCACCTATTTTGCCGTCCGTCCCTCCGGATTCGACGGCATCGCGCCCTCGCTTTTGAAGAAGGCGAGACGCGTCTGCACCGTGTACCGGTTTTCCCGCATCCTGGACGTAGCCTCGAACACCTATGTGTTCGCAAGGCCGGTCCGCCGCGGTATGATCCGCGACTCCATGCTCAAGGATTACCTGCCTCTGGCAAGCGTCGCCACCTATCCCGAACTGAACGAGTCCGACCTGGAAAACATGCCCGCGGAGCAGGCGGGACACATCCGTCTGCTGATTGAGGGAGCCCGCAAGGAAATCCAGAGAATTCTTTCTTCCGAGTTCATCGGGCAGGAATTCGAGTCGGTCGTCAGCGAGGCGATGTACCACAAGAACATCACGAACATGATCGACTTCGTGGCGCAGCACTGCCTGCTGTCTGAGACCAACTCCCTTCGCCTTTTCACCGAATTCGATGAGGAAAAGCGTCTGTCCATGCTCATCGGGATTCTGGCCGAGGAAAGCGAGCTGCGCGAACTTCTGATCAAGGCGGAAAAGGAAGCTTCCCGCCGCATGGCCGAGAGCCAGAAAGAATATTACATGCGCGAGCGGATCCGCTCGCTGCAGGAGGAGCTGGGAGACCGGGACGACTACACCGCCAAGATCGAGGCGGCCAAACTGCCGCCCAAGGTCAGCGAAAAACTGCTCAAAGACGTCAGCCGCATGCAGAAGCTGCAAAGCGGCTCCCCCGATTACTCCCTGATGTCGGCTTATCTTGACACCGTCCTGGAGCTGCCCTGGCACAAGAAGACCGAGGACGTCCTGGATCTGCAGCGTTCGAGCGAGATTCTCGAGCGGGACCATTACGGTCTTGAACCCGTCAAGGAGCGCATCCTGGACTTCATCGCGGTCCGGCGGCGCAACCCCAAGCTCCGCAACCAGATTCTGTGCCTGGTCGGCCCTCCCGGGACCGGCAAGACTTCCATCTGCGCCTCCATCGCCGAGGCGATGAACCGCAAATACATCCGTGTATCCCTGGGCGGTGTGGACGATGAATCCATCATCCGCGGACACCGCAAGACGTACATCGGCGCCATGCCCGGGCGTATCATGGACGCGGTCACGCGGGCCCAGAGTTCCAACCCCGTGCTCGTACTGGACGAGGTGGACAAGCTGGTCGACAACGGCCGGGGAGACCCGGCGTCGGCCCTTCTGGAAGTGCTGGACGCCGAGCAGAACAAAGCTTTCCAGGACCATTACATCGAGGTGCCTTTCGACCTTTCCGACGTACTCTTCATCGCGACGGCCAACAACATCTCCCGCATTCCGCGGCCCCTGTTCGACCGGATGGAGGTCATCACCCTGCCGCCCTACACCCCTACCGAGAAATTCCAGATCGCCCGGCGGCATCTCATCCCCAAGCAGTTTGAGCGCAACAGCGTCTCCGAAACGGAAGTCCGGCTCACGGACGCCGCGCTGAAGTGCGTCATTGAGGAATACACCTTTGAGGCCGGCGTGCGGAATCTGGAACGCCGGATGGCCGAGATTGCCCGCAAAGCGGCCCGTCATCTCGAGGACGGCAGCATGAAGGCCCCCATTTCCGTGACCCTGAAGAACCTGTCCCAATTCCTTGAAAAGAAGGAAAGCCAGAAGGAAAAAATCGGGGAGCGGGACGAAATCGGCATCGTCAACGGTCTGTCGGTCACCAGCGTGGGCGGCAGCATGATGCAGGTCGAGGCTCTGTCCCTGGACGGCTCGGGCAAAATGGAAACCACCGGCTCCCTGGGAGACGTCCTCAAGGAATCCATCCAGCTGGCGGTCTCCTACATCCGCAGCATCGCCGGCCGGTACCAGATCGACCCCGAATTCTACAAAAAACACGACATCCATCTTCATTTTCCCGAAGGAGCGGTCTCCAAAGACGGCCCGAGTGCCGGCGTGTCCATCACGACCGCCCTGGTCAGCGCGCGGACCAACCGGCCGGTCCGCCGCGACGTCGCCATGACCGGAGAAATCGACCTGCGCGGTTCGGTCCTTGCCATCGGCGGACTGCGGGAAAAGACCATGGCCGCCTATTCGGCGGGCGCCACCACCGTCTATTTCCCCAAGGGAAACCTGGACGACGTCAAGGAGATTGACAAAGAGGTCAGCGAACACGTCCGGCTGATTCCGGTCTCCCGTGTGGACGAAATCCTCAAGGACGTTCTCCTGCCCCCGGTCCTTCCGGACACAGGCGCGAAAAGCGCTCAGGCCGGGCGCTGAAAAGCTGAAATCCAAAAAAGAAAGGAGCAAGACCCATGGCTCCCAACATGCAGAACGCGCAGCTGAGACAAACCGCGGGCCTGCTTACCCAATTCCCGCTCGACCCGCTGCCCCAGATTGCGCTCTCGGGGCGCTCCAACGTAGGGAAATCCTCCCTGATCAATACGCTGCTCAACCGCAAAAGTCTGGCGCGCGTCAGTTCCACCCCGGGCAAGACCATCACGGTGAACTTTTACGAAGTGGACCGCGCCTTCTTCCTGGTCGACCTGCCCGGATACGGCTTTGCCAAACGGCCCCTGTCCGAGAAGCAGAAATGGTCCGAGCTAACCGAGGGTTATTTCACCCGGAATCCGGCCGGCGACCGGCTGGCGCTGGTCATCCAGCTGATTGACCTGAAGGTGGGCCCGACCCGGGACGACCGGATGATGCTCTCCTATCTGCGTCAGACCGGAACGCCTTACCTGGTCGTCGCGACCAAGGCCGACAAGCTCAACGCCACCGGCCGGCGCGAGGCCCTGCTTGCGCTGCGGGAAGACCCGGACATCGGTCCGGACGTCCCGATTCTTCCCTTCTCTTCGCAGACCGGCGAGGGAAAAGCCGAGCTGACCGCCCAGCTCTTCTCCTGCCTGCCGCACGCGTAAAGGAGGTTTTTGTCTATGCTGATGAATGCCATTCTGAGCCGGGACGTCTCCACCTGGATTGTGTTCCTGCTCTCCATCCCGATCATTTTGTTCTCGCTGTCCTTTCACGAGGCTTCCCACGCGTTTATCGCGCACAAGCTCGGAGACGACACCGCCCGGAACATGGGCCGGATGACGCTCAACCCCTTCTCGCACATTCACCCGTTCGGATTCCTTTCCATGCTGCTCATCGGCATCGGGTGGGCCAAACCCGTCCCGATTGCGGCCGGCAACTTCAAGAATCCCCGCAAGGGCATGATGCTGTCCTCTCTGGCAGGGCCGGTGTCCAATCTGATTCTGGGAATCATATTCGTCATCCTGTCCTCGGCCGCCCTGATTCCCTACAACCTGTCGGCCGTCGCCGACTCGGAACCCGACATGTTCTGGGTCATCCTGTACGAATTCTTCTTCGTGGGGGGATATCTGAATTTTTCCCTGTTCCTGTTCAACCTGATTCCCATCCCGCCTTTTGACGGGTCCCGCATCTTCTTCTACTTTCTTCCCAAAGACTGGTATTTCAAAGTCATGAAGTACGAGCGGTACATCGGGCTGGGACTCCTGGTCCTCATTCTGTTCCTGGAGTATTTCTTCGACTTCAGTCCGGTCGCCTTCCTGGCGCAGGGGCTGTTCAATCTCGTCAGTTCCCCGTTCAACAAACTGGCCGCCACCATCTTTCAAGCCATACAAGGGTAAATGCATGCACGCACCGACTTACAAACTGGAGCAGTTCGAAGGCCCGCTGGACCTTTTGCTCACACTGATTGAAAAGAATAAAATGGATATCATGGACATCCAAATCTCACTCATCTGCGACCAATACCTCGAGTATCTGGAACAGATGCAGTCCATGGACCTGGAAATCGCCGGTTCCTTCATCGACATGGCCAGTTACCTGATTGCCCTGAAAAGCAAGATGCTGGTCCCGAAGATTCAGCCCGACGAACCCGATCCCCGTATGGACCTGGCCGAAAACCTTTTGCGCTATCAGCAGGCCAAGGAGGCGGCGGCCAAACTGCAGTCCCTCTATACGCAGTTTTCCAGGCGGATGGTCAAGGATACGGATGAAATCTCGATTGACAAATCCTTCGTCGCGGATCAGGACGTCCTGTCCCTGACGCTGGCCGTACGGCGCATCATCTCGTACATCGAGTCCAAAGACCGGATGGAAAAGGAAAAAGTCCGGTTCTCCCCGCTCGTCGCCAAACCGATTGTGCCCGTGGAGGCCAAGATTGTGGGAATCATCCGGCACGTACGCAAAAAGCCCCGGACCACGCTCAACGAGCTGCTCCGGGACGCCCGGTCCATTCCCGACCTGATCGCCATCTTTCTGGGCGTGCTGGAGCTGGTCAAGATGCGCAAGCTGCTCATTGACGAGGAAGAACTGCCGGCCGACGATTCGGACCTGACCTCGGTGCACAGCGGCGGCACCTCATTCCATTTCAACGAAGACACGCCAGAGGACGAAATCGAATTCTCCTCGGAATACGATACACCGGCCCATGCGGCCGAAAACTGAACGCCGGACGGTAAAACCACATGGAAGAACCATTGAATCTGATTGAACAAACCAAAGACCTGCCCGATCAGGTCCAACTCATTCAGGATGCCATCGAGGCCATCCTGTTCGCCGCGGGCTATCCCGTCCGCTTTTCCGACCTGTCGCGCGTCATCGGGCTGAGCGAGTCCGACGTCCGCAACGTCGTCGAACAAATGAAATCCAAATACCACCCGGGCAAGACGGGGTCCGGTCTGCAGCTGTTGACCTATCCCGACACCGCCCAGCTCTGCACCAAGGAGGACTTCGCCCCTTACATCCGTGAAGCGCTCGGCATCCGCCGGGGCGGCAATCTTTCGGCCGGCTCGATGGAAACGCTCGCGGTCGTCGCGTACAACCAGCCTGTGACGCGCGCGTTCATTGACGCAGTCCGCGGAGTGGACAGTTCCTACGCGGTCTCCTCGCTGCTCGACAAGGGTCTGATCGAGTCCTGCGGACGCCTGGAGGCGCCCGGCCGCCCGATGCTCTTTGCCACGACGGACAAATTTCTCCGGGTGTTCGGCCTTGCCTCGCTGGAGGATCTGCCGGCAACCGAAGCCCTGAGCACCGCGGCCAAACTCAGCGACGCCATAAGCGCCCAGGCAAACGTGTCCCTAACGCAAGAGGGTGCATCTCAGGACGGCGAGAAATCCGGGGACGCCCCTGACGCGGAGAAAGCGGAAGCGGATTTCACCCTGTAAATCCATGAGGTAGCCAGATGCTCATAGCCGCCCTTATCCTTGGCTCCATCGCCCTGATTCTGTTTCTGGCTCTTTTCTCCCGCTCCAGGCTTTATTTTTCCGGAGTGGAACCCCTGCGTGTGGAATACCGGTTCTGGTTCATCCGGAAGGTTCTCAGCGGGCAGGAGGAAAAGAGAAAGAAAATGCCCCGGCGCATCTCCTACGCCCGCATGCAGAAATACCGGAAAAAGATGCAGAAAAAACAGGCCAAAGCAAAAAAACAGGAAGCCGCCGAAAAAGAAAAGAAAACCGGGCAGGAAAACGGAGCCATTCAGGTTTCCCTTCATGCGATCCTGGACGTTTTCCCGCAGATCCGGCAGGTTCTTTCCCTCTTCCTGCAGAAAAAATACATCCGCCGCCTGCGGCTGCGCCTGCTCAACCTGGAAGTGGCCGTCGGGTCTCCCGACGCGGCACGGACCGCACTGACGTACGGCGCCGTCATGGCCGGGGCCTCGGGTCTGCTCACTTTTCTGGATTCCACGATGGACATGCGGAAGCCCCGCAAATCCAGAGTCTCCATTTACCCGGACTACACGCACGAGGACATCCGGGCTCACTTCGAACTCGAACTATCGGTCCGGAACGGACAGATCCTGCGCTATCTGCTGGTCAACCTCATCCGGTCCCGCACCCCTCTTGCCGCCATCTTTTCCCGCCTGCGGGGCAAAGACGCGCAGGTACAAACCAAGAAAAAAGAAGAAATCAAACAAGCATAATCATCGACCGGCGGGACAGGGTCCCGCGGAAAGGACAATCCAATGGCAAACAACATTCAGGAAGTCATTCAAACCTCGCTGGAGAGCATCCGCTCCCTGGTAGACGCCGACACCATCATCGGCACGCCCATTGAAACCAAAGCCGGCACCACCATCATCCCGGTTTCCAAAATCTCAGTCGGTCTTGCAACCGGCGGAGCGGACAGCCAGTCGGTGGAAGCCAAGACCTCCAACACCTGGGGAGGCGGCGGCGGAAGCGGTCTGAGCATCGTTCCCATTGCCTTTCTGGTCGTCAGCGCGGACGGAAAAGTCGAAATTGCCAATCTGGGCATGCAGCAGCCCAAGGATCCGATGGACCAGCTGGCCAGTTTCCTGGAAAAGGCGCCCCTGATTGCCGAAAAGTTCAAGGCCCTCTTCCAGAAGAACGGGGAAAGCGCCGATGACGAATCGGACGAAGAGGCGGAAACCGACGCGCCTGCGGCAGAAGCCGAAGAGTAAGACGGCCTTGGAAACGACGGTTCGCTTACAGAAATACATCGCGGACTGCGGAGTCATGTCCCGCCGCGCGGCCGAAGAGGCGATTTCGGCGCGACGGGTAAAGGTCAACGGCCTGACGGCCGAGCTGGGACAGAAGATTACGCCCGGGACGGACGAAGTGCTTCTGGACGGGGCGAAAGTATCCCCCCGTCTGACTCCCTATACCTATCTGGCCCTGAACAAGCCCCGCGGCATTGTTTCCACCGCCCGCGATGAAAAAGGACGTCCCTGCGTCACGGATCTGGTCCGCCATCTGGGCATCCGCCTGTATCCGGTCGGACGGCTGGATATGGATTCGGACGGACTTTTGCTCCTGACGGACGACGGACGTCTGGCCGAAAGGCTGACCCATCCGTCCCACACCATATCCAAGACCTACCATGTGACGGTGAGAGAGGAGACGAGCGACGCGCTTGTCAAAATCCTGAGTTCTCCCATGACCCTGGACGGGTATCGTCTGAAGCCGGTTGAAGTCAAAAAGCTGGGAGAGCATCAGCTGGAAATGATTCTGCACGAAGGCCGGAACCGACAAATCCGCCGCATGTGCGAAACAGCGGGCGTTCACGTCACCCGCCTGACCCGTGTTGCCATCGGGTCCATAACGCTCGGGCATCTTCGTCCGGGCGCTTTCCGCTCGCTCAGGCGGGAAGAAATCGAATCTTTGCTCAACTAAGAGGTCTATCATGGACAAGAACGCCATCACCGCGCAGGACATGTTCCTGCAGAAACGCTTTTTCTATTCCCACAATCCGGATGACATTCCTCTTTCCTTTTGTCTGGGCGAACGGGAAATCTGCGGCATCCCCTCGGATTTCCATCCCCGAATCGAACGGTTCAGCGTCGACCGCAACCTGACCGCCTTTGTCGTGACGGGCGAAAACGAAGACGGCTTTGAAATCCGGGCGGAACAGCTGGTCTATGCGGACTTCCCCGCAACCGAATGGGTCGCTCATCTGACCAACAAAGGAACAAAGAACACCCCCATCGTATCCCGTTTCCGCATCGGATGCGGTGAGGTCTTCGGAACCGATCCCGCGCTGTATCACAGCAACGGGGACATTTGCTCCAACGACGGATACGAAACCTATACCACGCCTCTATCCTCCCCGCTTCATCTGGCGTCTGTCGGAGGCGTCTCCTGCCACACGGCCTTTCCCTACATGCGCTTTATGACGAAAGAGTATTCCCTTTCCGTCGCAGTCGGCTGGACCGGAGGATGGGAGGCGGATTTTGCGCCTTCGGGCACGAACGGAATCCGTATGGAATTCGGCCAGAGGCGCTGCCACTTCACGCTCTATCCCGGAGAGACCATGCGCTCACCCCGTGTGCTTTTCCTGGCTTGCGCCGGCGAGGACAGAGTCCGGGCCATGAACCAGTATCGCCGGTTCTACTTTTCCCACATCCTTCCCTGCGAAGCGAACGGACACCCGATTCGGCCCAAGTGCTGCATGCACGTTTTCATGGCCGAAGGAAAGCCGGAATTCACCGGAGCCAGCGAGAAAAACCAGGTGCAGGGCATCGACGATTATCTCTCCCGCGGCCTTCATCCCGACGTATGGTGGCTGGATGCCGGATGGTATCCCTGCGATTACGATTGGCCCCGCATCGGCAACTGGATGCCCGACCCCGCCCGTTTTCCGAACGGTCTCGGACCCCTCGGACGCAAATGCGAGGAGAACGGCATGCAGTTTTTGCTCTGGTTTGAGCCCGAACGCGTGCGCCTGAGCGAAAAGCTGGCCCTGGAACATCCCGAATGGGTTCTGAAAAAAGAAGGATGGGGCGACGGTCTGTTCAATCTGGGCAATCCTAAGGCCCGCGCGTATATCACCGATCTGATAGACGGGATCATCAAAGAAGGACATGTGTCCATCTACCGTCAGGATTTCAATTTCGAACCCCAGCCCATCTGGGACGCGAACGAAACCGAGGACCGGATCGGCGCGCTGGAAAACCTGCACATTCAGGGATATCTCGCCTATTGGGATGCACTTCGCGACCGGAATCCAGGTCTGATTCTGGACAGTTGCGCGTCCGGCGGCCGCCGCAACGATCTGGATACCATGCGCCGCGCGGTGCCGCTCCAGTATACCGACATGGCGCTCGGCGTTCATCCGATCAAGCAAAAGCAGCACCGGCTGATGTTTGAGTGGATTCCCTACTTCCGCGCCCACAATTACAACTGGGACAATGCGCAGGACGGTTCCTACATCAACGGAGGGCGCGACATAGACGAATATGCCTATCAGGTCGCGCTGGCGCCTGCCCTGACCGACGTGCTCACGCACGATGCACCGGAGTCCTTGTTTGCCATCGCAAGAAAGATGCATCCAATCTGGCGGTGCTGCGCGGAGCTCGAACTCTGCGGGGATTATTATCCCCTGAGTCTCTGCCGCAAGTCCAGCGACGACTGGTACGCTATGCAGTTTGACAATCCGAAAGACTCGAAGGGCTTTATCCAGTTCATCCGCAATACCACCTCCAAAGACGAATCCTTCACCGTACGGCCCTTTGCCGACCCCTCATGCGTTTATTCTTTCCGGGATCCGGTCAGCGGAGCGCAGATGCAGCTTGACGGAAAAGTTCTGGCGGAAGAAGGCCTGACCCAGATGCTCCCGCAGCGTTCAGGCGTCATCTGGCTCTATACCAAACAGGAAAAACTCCCGAACGCATAAGTCGGGACAATCCGAAAAATCCGTTGTCTTGGTTTTTCCTGCCTTATCTGAGAAGCCTCCGAATCCTTTGATGAGGCATACCAGACTCCCGGACGCATTCTACATGGTAAACCTTCGAGAAAGACCAACAGAAATAACGGTCAGGCTGAGCAAAAAAACTCAGTCCGACCGTTTTTCGTAAGCATTAAACGTTAATTTCGTGTTTACCGATAAACACGAAATTAACGTTTAGACAAGTCGGTGATTGATTCATTGCCGTAAGCGTTAAATAATAAGGCGTCTAGCCAAGCAAGATAAAATAGAGTTGTAGACACGGAATGATCTACAGCTCTATTTTTTTTGGAGGGAAACCATATGCTTGAGGAACTCGTGAAAAGCCGGGAAGTCTATTTGTTT
>JAFTBN010000058.1 GCA_017455185.1 Clostridia bacterium | reverse complement strand
GTCGGGACACCGGGGATAGACCCCGCTATGAGCACTTTTGGATAAATGCCGAAAAGAGCCTATAGCACTTGCCGGAATGATCTGGTATGACAGGGTAAAATAGAATAGGCGGCATTCAGCCGCCTAGGAAGCCCCCACCTCAGCGCAAGCAGGTGGTGGGTAGTTCACGATTATCTTCCATGATTTCTTTAGCCAATTTACTACATATTGGTACTAATGTAAAGTGATTACGCAACATTTATTAAAATAATTGCAATTATTTTATGAGGGATAATGGTTTTTTTTAAGGCCAAAACCCGAAGTAAACGAGAATTATGTGTGATTAAACAGACCATTTTCTGGGCGTAGACCCGGAAAATATGGTATCAAAAATCACGAAATCATTAATCAATGCCTTTCAAGTTCAAACTCAGTGCAAAATAATCATTGCAAACTCAGCGTTTTTTATAACGCTTGGCCAGTTGCAAAATAATAATGCACCTTTTTGCGGTGCATTTTCACTTACAGAAGATATTGCAAAATAGCCTTTTTTTGCGTATGCAAACTTGTTTTTCAACAAATCCGTAAAATGCCTTGACAAGGCCTTCCCTGCCGTGCTACAATACGGAGCGTAAACGCGACGACAGGGATTAAGCTTTTTCCTACCCCGCAGAGAGGGACCGGCTGGTGTAAGGTCTCGGCAACGGAAATGAGCGAACTCTCCCTTGAGCAGCCGACTGAAAGCACATGCAAGCACATGCAGGCATATGCAAGTAGGAAGGACGGTCCTTTCCCGTTATCGGAAGAATCATATTATTTGTATGATGAGCGGAGTTAACCTCCGGAAAAAGAGTGGTACCACGGATTTCTTTCGTCTCTTGCCTGCAGCAGCAGTCAGGGGGCTTTTTTTGTTCCCGCAGGACCGTCGCCTCATCGAAAGGAAGAAGCGCATGCAAAATTGGAAACAGTATACCCGGCAGTACTATCTGCCGCCGGTACAGCAAAGAAAATGGACCCGCAAGGAATACGTCGATCATGCACCGATCTGGTGCTCGGTTGACCTGCGGGACGGGAACCAATCCCTGATTACCCCGATGTCCCTGGAAGAAAAACTGGAATTCTTCTCTCTGCTGGTCAAAATCGGATTCAAGGAAATCGAGGTCGGCTTCCCGGCTGCCTCCGAAACCGAATATCTGTTTTTGAGGACATTGATTGAGAAGAACCTGATTCCGGACGACGTCACCATCCAGGTCCTGACGCAATCCCGCGAACACATCATCAAGAAGACCTTTGAAGCCGTGCGCGGAGCCAGGAACGTCATCGTGCATCTGTACAATTCCACCTCGGTCGCCCAGCGCGAACAGGTGTTCCGCAAATCCAAGCAGGAAATCATCGACATTGCGACCGCCGGAGCCCGGCTGTTCCTGGATCTGATGAAGCAGGAAGGCGCAAACTACCGCATGGAATATTCCCCCGAATCCTTCACGGGAACCGAACCTGAATTCGCGCTTGAAATCTGCAACGCCGTCCTGGACATCTGGAAGCCCACCCCCGACCACAAGGCCATCATCAATTTGCCGGTCACGGTGGAACTCTCCATGCCGCACATCTACGCCGACCAGATCGAATACATGTGCGACAACCTGCACTACCGGGACGCCATCGAAATCTCCCTGCACCCTCACAACGACCGCGGCTGCGCCGTGGCCGATACCGAGATGGGCCTTCTGGCCGGAGCCGACCGCGTCGAGGGCACCCTGTTCGGAAACGGGGAGCGAACGGGCAACGTGGACATCGTCACGCTCGGCATGAACCTGTATGCACAGGGCGTGGATCCCTGTCTGGACTTTTCCGACATGCCTTCCATCTGCGAACTCTACGAACGCGTCACCCGGATGCGCGTATACGACCGCTCGCCCTACTCGGGCGCCCTGGTCTTCGCCGCTTTCTCCGGTTCGCACCAGGACGCCATCGCCAAAGGCATGAAATGGCGTCAGGAAACCCGGTGCGAACACTGGACCGTACCGTATCTGCCCATCGACCCGCACGACGTGGGCCGGGAATACGAAACCGATGTCATCCGCATCAATTCCCAGTCGGGAAAAGGCGGCATCGGATATCTGCTTGAAGAATATTACGGATACAATCTGCCCAAGAAGATGCGCGAGGACGTCGGTTATACCATCAAGAACATTTCCGACCACCTGCACGCCGAACTCAAGCCGGACGAGGTCCTGCGCGCCTTTACCGAGCAATACATCAACCGGCAGGACAAACTTGAGTTGCTGGAAGCCCGGTTCCAGAAAGAAGAAAACCGGATGAGGGCCCACCTGACCGTCCGGTTCAACGGAACGACCAGCCACTGCACCGACATCGGAAACGGACGTCTGGACGCCGTATCCAATGCCCTGATGGACCACTTCGGATTCTCCTACACCGACCTGACCTACACCGAACACGCGCTGACGGTGGACAGTACCCGCAAATCCGACGCCAAGGCCGTGTCCTACGTAAGCGTCCGTTTCTCCGACGGAAAAGTCGCCTGGGGTGCGGGACAGGACGACGACATCATGCTGGCCTCGGTCCGGGCGCTCTTCTGCGCCATCAACCGGCACCTGAGCACCGAAGCGGAGTAATGCAAAGAAAGGATTATCACGATGGGAATGACGATGACACAAAAAATACTGGCCGCTCACGCCGGGCTGGCCAGCGTATCGGCCGGACAGCTGATCCGGGCCAGACTGGACCTGGTCCTGGGCAATGACATCACCTCGCCCGTGGCCATCAACGAATTCAACAAAATCGGGTTTTCCTCGGTCTTCGACCGGGAGAAAATCGCACTGGTCATGGACCACTTCACCCCTAACCGGGACATCAAGGCAGCCCAGCAGTGCAAGCAGTGCCGGACCTTCGCCCGGGATTTCCGCATCAAGAATTACTTCGACGTCGGACAGGTCGGCATCGAACACGCGCTCCTGCCTGAAAAAGGTCTGGTAGGACCCGGTGACTGCATCATCGGCGCGGACTCCCATACCTGCACCTACGGAGCGCTTGGCGCCTTCTCGACCGGCGTTGGCTCGACCGATATGGCGGCCGGCATGGCCACCGGAGAGGCCTGGTTCAAAGTTCCCTCTGCCATCCGGTTCAACCTGACGGGCAAGCTTCCCCCCGAATGCTCGGGCAAGGACGTCATCCTCCACATCATCGGGACCATCGGCGTGGACGGCGCGCTCTACCGCTCGATGGAATTTACGGGAGACGGAGTCCGCACCCTGAGCATGGACGACCGGCTCTGTATGGCCAATATGGCCATTGAAGCGGGCGCCAAGAACGGCATCTTCCCGGTTGACGAAGTCACGCTGGCCTACTGCGAAGGACGCGTACAGCATCCCTTCACCGCCTACGAGGCCGATCCCGACGCCGAATACGAACGGACGGTCGACGTGGATCTCTCCTCCCTGCGTCCTACTGTCGCCTGCCCGCATCTGCCGGAAAACACCAAATGCGCCAAGGACGTGGAAGAGGTCGTCTGCGACCAGGTCGTAATCGGTTCCTGCACCAACGGACGCATGTCCGATATGGAAACGGCCGCTGCCATCCTCAAGGGAAACAAGGTGAGCGAGCACGTCCGCTGCATCATCATTCCGGCCACCCAGGCCATCTATCTGGAGTGCGTGCGCCGCGGACTGGTTGAGATTTTCATCGAAGCCGGCTGCATCGTCTCCACTCCGACCTGCGGCCCCTGCCTCGGAGGCCACATGGGCATCCTGGCCGAGAACGAGGTCGCCGTTGCCACCACCAACCGCAATTTTGTCGGACGGATGGGGCACGTCACGTCCAAAATCTATCTGGCTTCTCCCGCCACCGCCGCGGCCAGCGCCATCACGGGCCATATCACCGACCCGACATCCTATGTACAAACCCGGAGGTCTGAATCATGATTGCTCACGGACTCGTCCACAAATACGGGGACAACATCGACACGGACGTCATCATCCCCGCCCGCTATCTGAACACCGCCGACCACAAGGAACTGGCGGCGCACTGCATGGAAGACATTGACACCGGATTTATAAAGAAAGTCAAACCGGGCGACATCCTGGTAGGCGGAGCCAATTTCGGCTGCGGTTCCTCAAGAGAGCATGCTCCCATCGCCATCAAGGAATCCGGCGTGTCGGTCGTCATTGCCGCCACGTTCGCGCGCATTTTCTACCGCAACGCCATCAACATCGGTCTGGCCATTCTGGAATGCCCGCAGGCCAGCGCCGAAATCCGGGACGGAGACGAGGTGGAAGTCGACTTCGACACCGGTCTTATCACCGACCGGACTCTCGGCACAACCTATCAGGCACAACCCTTTCCACCCTTCATTCAGGACATCATCCAAAAGGGCGGTCTGCTCCGCTCCCTTCAGAGTTCAAAAGGAGAATGACATGCAAAAGAACATCACCGTACTGAGCGGGGACGGCATCGGACCCGAGATTGTCCGCGAAGCCATCAAAGTGCTTGACGCCGTATGCGCCCGCTTCCATCACACCTTCCGCTACACCTACGTCGACATCGGCGGCTGTTCGATCGACAAATACGGCGTTCCGATTACGGAAGAAGGCATGCAGCAATGCAAAAGCGCCGATTCGGTTCTGCTCGGCGCAGTCGGCGGTCCTAAATGGGACAACTGTCCGCCCGCTATCCGCCCCGAAAAAGCACTTCTGGCGGTGCGCAAGGAACTGGGATTGTTCGCCAATCTGCGCCCGACCCGCCTGTTTCCGCAGCTCGCTTCCGCTTCCCCGCTGAAAGAAAGCATTGTAGGAGACGGCATCGATCTTCTGATTGTCCGCGAACTGACCGGAGGCGTATACTTCGGAGAAAGACGGACCGGTGAGGAAAACGGGGACATCGTAGCGCACGACGACATGAACTACAGCACCCGGGAAATCCGCCGCATCGGACGGGTCGCATTCGAAACCGCCCGCAAGCGCCGCGGCCGTCTGGCCTCGGTGGACAAAGCCAATGTGCTTGACACCTCCCGCCTCTGGCGCCGCGTGATGCACGAACTGGCACAGGAATACCCCGACGTGATCTACAGCGACATCCTGGTGGACAACACCGCCATGCAGCTGATCAAGAACCCGACCCAGTTCGACGTCCTTGTGACCGAGAACATGTTCGGTGACATTTTGTCCGACGAGGCTTCCATGCTGACCGGATCGATCGGGATGATGCCTTCCGCCTCCCTGTCCGAAGGCACGCTCGGCATGTACGAACCCATTCACGGCTCGGCCCCCGACATCGCCGGACAGAATCTGGCCAACCCGATCGGAACCATCCTTTCGGCTGCCATGATGCTGCGCTATTCCTTCAGTCTGACGGAGGAGGCCGACCTGATTGAGTCGGCGGTCAACCGCGCCCTCGATCTCGGTTACCGGACAGGAGACATCTTCCAGCCGGGCTGCACCAAAGTCGGCTGTTCCGAGATGGGCGACTGCATCACCGCCTGCCTTGCCCGGATATAACCGGGACGGATGACAAGAAGGAGAGAAATCATGCAAAAAGGCGACTTGCTTCTTGCGGCAGACGGGGGCGGGAGCAAAACCCGTCTGGCCGTCTTTGACCCCGAAGGTCATCTTCTGGACAGCAAAGTCACAGGCGCCACCAATCCCAACACCGTCGGTCAGGATACCGCCGTCGCCCTTTTGGAAGAGGCGGCGGCGGACTTGCTGAACCGCCACCCGGGCCTGCGCTGCCTGTATTTCGGCATCGCCGGGGTCTTTCAGACCCGGGCAGACCGCTTCATCCGGCAAAGACTGCAGGCCCGGTTTCCGGCGCAAAAGATTCTCTGCGGGCCGGACCTGCAGAACCTGCTTTACACCGCCGAAAACCCCGGGAACAGCATCTGCGTCATCGCGGGCACCGGCTCCTCGGTTTTTCTCAGACAGGGAGAGAACCTGGTTCTGTACGGCGGGTGGGGCTACCTGCTGGAAGACGGCGGGAGCGGATACGGCATCGGGCGGGATTTCTTGCGCGCCTTGCTCCGAACGGCCGAAAACGGGCGCCCTCTGCCGGATGATCCATCCGGACCGGCCCTTCCGTTCGGGCTTTCCCGGGAGGAAATCATCGGCTACACATACGGGCACAGTCCGGCCGACATCGCCGCGCTGGCTCCCTTTGTGCTCAGCCTGGCGCAAAAGGGCGACCCCCTTTGCACCGAAGTCCTGAAGGACAACGCCGCGCATCTGTCCGACGCCGTCCTGCATGCGCACGTCCTGCATCCGGATCACTCCGTCGTCCTTCTGGGAGGCGGACTCCTGTCGGGAAGCAACCTGTACGAAAAGATGGTTCGGGACGGAATCGGACCGGGATTGGAAATCCGGACCGCAAAGGACACCCCGCTGCTCGGGGCCTGCCTTTTCTGCGCGGAAAAGAACGGTCTGGACACCGGCGCAATCCGCCCGACGCTTGCCGCGGAACTGCGCCAAGCGGGACTGTGATTTGTACGATTGTTCAAAAAAGAGTTGCATTCCTGCCGGCAAAATGGTAAAATAACAGTAATCAATAAAACTTTTTCCTAAGAGGAGGTTCTCCTATGGCAATCGCAACCAAAACAGACCGGATCAGCACGGCGCCGATCTGGCTCCGCGGCATCATCTTTGCCGTTCTGGAACTCGTGCTCGGCATTTTCCTGCTGATTGCACCTGACAACGTATTACGAATCGTAACCATTATCATAGGCATTCTTTTGGTCATTCTGGGCCTGTACAGCGTATTCCGCTATTTCTCGACCAGCCCCCGCTCCGCCGCGTCCGGAACCGGCCTTTCCATGGGACTCGCGATTTTCCTGGTCGGTCTGTATCTGATCATCCGCAGCGAAGCCGTGGCCGCTTTCATCATCACCAACCTCAAACTGCTGTTCGGAATCATTCTGCTCCTTCTGGCACTGGATCAGCTGCAGAATACGGTAGACGGCATCCGCCTGAAATCCCATTTCTGGTGGATCCCCGGCATTCCCTTTGTCATCCTCACAACCCTTTCCCTGATTGTGTTCTTTGCCGAAGTGGAAGACATTTTCCGTTTCGTCGCGATTCTGTTCATCGTCAGCGCCGTCCTGACGCTGGCTTCCACACTGGTTTCCTTCTTCCTGATGGATTATTCCAAGAAGGAAAAACCCGCGGCCGATCAGCCTGCCCCCGAGTCCGAAAAGAAAATCGAGGAAAAGCAGGACATTCAGCTGCCGGTCAGCGATTCCAAAAAGGACCAGAAGTGATCCGGCCCTGACCCTCAGCCCGACCAACAAAAAGAACGGATGGAGTCCGCAAGACTTTCATCCGTTCTTTTTTTATTCTTCTTTCCGGTTTTGGTTCGCCTCCGCCCGGTCCAGACGCTCCCGGAGGCGGTTGATTTCCTCTTCCATGGCCCGCATCTGTCCCGCCACGGGGTCGGGAATATGGATCTGGTCCAGACTGCACTCGGACGGCGTCGTCCTGACGCCGGCCTGGCGGACCACCTTGGCCGGAATGCCTACGGCGGTACTGAATGGCGGAACGTCCTTCAGGACGACCGCATTGGCTGCGATTTTGGAGTCGTGACCGATGACAATCGGGCCCAGGATCTTGGCTCCGCATCCCACCATCACACGGTCCTCCAAGGTCGGGTGCCGCTTGCCCACGTCCTTGCCGGTGCCCCCCAGCGTCACGCCCTGATAGAGCGTGCATCCGTCGCCGATTTCGGCGGTCTCCCCGATGACGACGCCCATGCCGTGGTCGATGAACAGCCCGTGCCCGATTTTGGAAGCGGGATGAATCTCAATCCCGGTCAGCTGCTTGGCCATCTGGGACACGGCCCGCGCGGCGAAATATGCCTTTTTCTGCTGCAGGGCGTGCGCCACACGGTAAAACAGCAGCGCGTGAACGCCTGAATACAGCAGCAAAATCTCCCAGTCGTTCCGCGCAGCGGGATCTCTCTCCCGGACCGCCCGGATATCCTCCCGGACCTCGGCGCAGATTCCGCCGACCAGATTTCGGATTGTCCTTGCCGGATATCCGGCAGCCCAGCAGATCCGCTCGATGAAAGACGCAATCCGCGCGTCCAAATCATCCGTCATACGCATATCGGGGAACCTCCTTTCTGCCGCTTTCCTGTGCCCTTTATGATAGCACAAAGGGAAAACCCGCGCAAGTCCTTCTCACAAAAAACCGCATTGCGTCTTGTGGCCTTTTGGGTTCTATGCTACAATACAATCGGAAGCCCGGCGGGCGGAATCCCTTTTGACCGGAACGCTTCCGAAATTCCAACCGAGAAAGGATTGTTTCCATGGAATCGATTGAAAAAACCATGCGCCGGATCGAAGGCGGGACCTTCCAGATGGGCAGCGACGACGGGTATGCCGAAGAAAGACCGGTTCATCCGGTCAAAGTGGATTCGTTCTATATGGATGCTTATCCTGTCACAAACCGGGAATTCAAAGCCTTTTGCGACAGGACCGGACGGCCGTATCCCTCCTCTCCCAGATGGGCCGATATGCCCAACTATTTTCTGGACTTCCCGGATTATCCGGTGGTCAACGTATCCTGGGGAGAAGCAAAAGCCTACGCAAAATGGGCGGGCAAACGGCTTCCCACCGAAGCGGAATGGGAGTATGCGGCGGCCGGCGGACTGGACCGTCCTCTCTATCCCTGGGGAAACGACCCCGTATCGGGTCAACGGGCCAACTTCGCGGACAGCGCAAGCGATTTCCAGTGGCACGATCCGGCTCAGAGCGACGGATACAAATACACCTCTCCTCCGGGCTGCTATCCTCCCAACGGCTACGGTCTGTTCGACATGGCCGGAAACGTCTTTGAATGGGTGGACGACTGGTTTTTCGCCTATTCGGACCATGTGCATGACACCGAGGCTTTCAAGGACGGCTGGGGCGGAAGCCGGGTCTGCCGCGGCGGATGCTACCATTCGGTTCCCGGGGATTTGCGCATCGCCCGCCGCCGTCAGATTCTGGGAGGAGGAGCCAACGCCTCGGTCGGCTTCCGCTGCGTCAGGGACATAACCCCCAAAGAAGAAAGTCCGGAGGCAAAGAAAACCCAGGCCCCCGCGCCCGGCCCGGACTGGACGGAAAAACTGGACCGGATCCGCGTCCGGATTCCGGAAGGGCAGGAATTGTGCATCGGCATCGGCGGTGCCGATCCGACCGAGCTGCGCCGCATGAAGAACATGGGCGTTACCTCGGTGGAGCAGTACGTCACCTGGGAAAGCTGCGAGAACCGCGGACGGGATGAATGGGACTTTTCCCATTGGGACGCCGAGGTTGCCAAAATCCGGGCGGCAGGTCTGAAATGGCTTCCCTTCCTGATTGCCGGACCCGCCTATTCCCTGCCGGACTGGTACCGCGCCTCCCGTGAGTTCGAGGGCATGTGCTGCATCGAGCACGGTCTGGAGAGCAAAATCCAATCCTTCTGGGACAAAAACTTCTATCGCTATATCGACCGGTTCCTTGCCGCTTTTGCCGAACATTTCAAGGACACCGACATTTTCGAAGGGCTCCTGTTCGGCATCACCGGCGACTTCGGCGAAGCCATCGTCAGCGTGTGGCACGGCAACTGGCCGACCCAGATTCCGGGGCTTTATCATGCCCACGCGGGATACTGGTGCGGCGACCGCTTTGCACGCGAGGATTTCCGGGAATGGGCCCGGAACAAATTCAACTCGGACCTGGATGCCCTGAACCGCTCCTGGGGCACGGACTTCCCCTCTTTTGCATCCGTCCTCTATCCGCCCATTCACTCCGACCCGAAGAACTTCCGGGTGGACGAATACACCGATCCCGGTACGTTCGAGCCTGTCACGGACGCAGACAAACGGCGCTGGATTGACTTTATAGACTGGTACCGCCGGTCCATGACGGACTACGCCTCGTACTGGATGGAAACCGCCCGCCGCTATTTCCCGGATACCGAACTGTATCTTTGCACCGGAGGAGACGCCGTGCCGTGGCATGCCTCCGAATTCGCCGCGCAGTCCAAAATCAGCGCCAAAGTCGGAGGCGGCGTCCGCATCACCAACGAAGCCTCCAACTACGAAGCCAACTTCGTCGTCACGAACTGGGTTGCGTCGGCCAGCACCTTCTACGGCGGTCTGTTCAGCTTTGAACCGGCCGGGCAGGTGACCGAGCGGGGTCTGGTGGCGCGCGTATACAACGCGGCTGCCACAGGCGCAAAATCCCTGCACTACTATTCGGGCAACATCATGGGCAGCGAAGAAAGAACCGAGAACTTTTCAAAGAACGTTCACTTCCTCAAGCAGGGCGGCATCAACCGTTCCATCGGTCTGCTCTACCCGGATACCCCGATGATGCTTGACCGAAGCCGGCACGGAACTATGCTGGTGTCTTTCATGACCCTGCGGGATTACACCGACTACGCATACATCTGCGACCTGACCGTGGCGGACGGCATACTCGACACCATAAAGGCGCTCTTCATCCCGGTGGGCGGCCCGTACAAAACCGCCACACTGGAAAAGATCGAAGCCTTTGCCCGCAAAGGCGGCCTTCTGGTCGGCATCAACCTGGAGGAACTTTACGACCTGGATACCCACACGGATTATCTGGCCCGTCTGTTCGGACCGGATTCCCCCTGCCGTTCCCTGCTGGTCAGCGGCTCCTTCAGCGGAGAGATCCGCGAAACCGGCACCTCGTCCAACTACCGCATGGACGGAGCCCGTCAGGAACAGATTGCCGCCGCGCAGAAACAGATTTTCGACCCGATTACCGCTTTTCTGGAACAGAACGGAGTTTATGTGGCGGACGGCGTCATCGACAACCTGTTCGTCGCGGACCGGGGCGGAAAGCTGCTCGTGTTCAACTATTCGGGACAGACCCTGACCCGTACGGTCACCTTCTCCGACGGTCTTCGGACGGAGAAAACCTTCCCGGATCTGAGCATCACGGAAATTGAGTAAACGCACAAAAAAGGATTCAGCGGCTCGGCCCATGCCTTGCCCTGAATCCTTCTTTTTTTGTTTATGTGCCGGTCTTTACAACCGGAAGCTGCCATGCCTTACAGGCTCATTCCCTTTTTCCGTGCAACCACGGCCGTTCCGGCCAGTGTCAGAAGGGACAGAACGCCCAGAACCACATACACTGCCACAGAATCGCCGGTATGAGGATTGTCTTCCACAAAGAATTCCGTATCCGGAGCAAAACGGAGAACGGTCTCAAGACCGTTGTCGGCTTTGCGGCTGACCTGAATGGTGTGCGAACCGGTCGTGCGCTGTGCAGCGTTCAGGGTGATATTGCCGGCCTCGCTGGTTTTGTATTCCACGCCGTCCACGATAACCGTCATATCCTGGACCGGATTGTTCTTCACAACCGGGTTGGATTGCTCGTCGTATTCGGTATCCAGACTGTAAAAATGAAGAACACCGAAGGTGAGCATGCTTCCGTCGATCTGCGGGAACTGCATGCCGGTATTGAATTCGTCGCTGTAGTACAGAACGACTTCATCATAATCTTCCAAAGCAAAATCTGCAATTCCGACATCCGGCGCTTCGCCGTTTACCCGGAACATCCATCCGTCCCAGCCCTTATCGGTCTTGGTGCCGGCCGTTTCGCCGTTAACCGAAGAGATATACCCGTCATTCAAACCGGTAAAGGTCAATTCCTCCACCTGTGAATCCATGGCCACAAACAGATCCTTAGCCGTAACCTTTTCAGCCTCGGTGTTCACCGTGAACATACCGTTATACAGATTTGCCGAAACGCCTTCGATCCGCACATAATAGGTGTGATCGTTTTCTTCCCCTTCTTCAGCCGAAACGCTGACAGCCAGAACAGAGACAATCAGCAATACGGCAAGACCTAATGCAAGAAATTTTTTCATGCCATCCTCCAAAGAAAAATAGACTATACAATGCCCGATTGAAATCGGTGAATTGTCTTTTGAAAACGGTTGGACTCTTTCAAAAAAGATTGACTTCTTTACAAAAAATGGTACAATGAAACCGTATACAAGGGTCTTGTTACCTTTGTCTAACCAAAGTATATTATAGCATCATCCGCCCCCAAAAACAATATTCAAAGTGTAACGAAAATACCCGTTTCCGCTCCTCTTCCTTATGCATTAGTGCAAAAGTCTGAACCGGTTTGCGAGCGGTTTTACAGGAGGTACCCATGTCAACCCCATCCTCAAACCTGATTCTGGCCACCCGGCAGTTCGAGCAGGCCAGATCCCTGCTGACAGCCAAACCGGTCACCAGTACCATGGTGGAGCGGTTTTTCCTGATTGACGAAGCAAGCCGGCTCTTTGCAGACCGGGAACAGCCCCTGCTCCTGGGACATGCCCTGAAATGGATTCTGGCACGCGTCTCCCTTCCCGTCGACCCGAACGATCTTCTGCTCGGGCGCTACGATGACCACGTTCCGACCCCGGAAGAGGAGGAGCGTCTGCAAACCGTCTGGAAACGGAGTTTCGGACCGGAAAACAACCCCGTCACCTGCTTCGCGGGAGGACACCTGACTCTGGCCTGGCCGATCCTGATGCAAAAAGGCCTGCCCGGTCTGCTGCTCGAAGCGAAGGAACGACTGGCTCTGGCGCGAACCCGGGGAGAAGGCGCAGGGCACGAACGCTTTCTTGAAGGAATGATTGAAATATATGAAGCGCTGCTGCTCTACATCGGGCGCTATGCGGACGCCGCAAAAGCGGCGGGCCGGCCGGATCTGTATCAGATCGCGCACGCCCTGACGCTGGGCGCCCCCTCCGGTTACCGGGAAGCCCTGCAGCTGGTCGTCTTCGTCTTTACCGTATACTATCTCTATGCCGGGCGGGAAGTCAGCTGCCTGACACTGGGCCGTGTCGACGAGTACCTCCTTCCCTTCTTCCAGAACGACCGGAAGCAGAACCGCCTGACCCTGGAAGACGCGCAGGCCTTCTTCCTGGATTTCTGCTGCAAATGCAGCCTGCATCTGGGTCGGGGCGAACACCAGATGGGGGATCCCTCCCAAGGCGGACACATCACGGGCTGGCAGCGCAATCCCGTCTTCGACAGCCCGACCTACATCCTGCTCGGAGGAGAAACCCCGGATCAGGACCCGGCCGAAAATCCCCTGACGCTTCTCTTTGCACAGTGGATCCGGCCCGAGCTGAAGAACCCCGTCGTCATTTTCCGCTACACCGAACGGCAGAACCCGGAAGTCTGGAACACGATTCTGGACAAAGTGAGAAAGAACGCCTCGATTCTTCTGTACAACGACCGGACGATGATGGCCGCAATGAAGGAGTACGGCGTGGAGGACAGGGACGCCTACGACTATTCGATTCATCCCTGCAACTGGCCCGACATCTCCTATAAATACCGGTGCCTGTGGACCATCGGCGAGCCGATTCCCGTCACCCTGCTCCGGGTGCTGAACGAGCGGGACGACTATGCCTCAACCGAAGAAATATACGAAGCCTTTGCGCAGGCCTACCGGGCGCTGTACCGGGAGGGCTGGACCCGTTTCCGGTCGGTCTTTGCCGCACAGGAGCCCGTCTTTACCGGGCGGCTCTCGTTCGACGACTGTTTCCTGGAGGGCCCGATGGCACAGGCCCGGTCCTCCATGGACGGAGGAGTCCGGTACCCGGCCGCCTACGTTCTGCTGCGCAACATCGGAACCGCCGCGGATATGATGGCCGCCTTGCAGGAAGTCGTATTTGAAAAGCACCTGACCGACCTTTCCGGGATGAAGGCGGCGATGGAAGCCAACTTCGAGGGGAATCTTCCCCTGCTTGCCGCCTGCCGCCAGGCGCCCAAATACGGGACCGGAGACGACCGGGCCGACCGCCACGCCGAGCGCCTGCTGAACTGCATGCTGGATATCATCCGGGAGGAAAGCGAACCGGGTCCGGGCGAACGCCGCCTGTATCCCCTTCCGACCACCATCAACGACACCAACCACATTCACCAGGGCTACGCGCTGGGCGCGACGCCCGACGGACGTCTGGCCCACGAACCGCTGAGCGAAAACCTCTCGCCCACCCGCGGTTATTTCGACAGTCCGACCGCCCTGTTCCAATCGGTCTGCCGTCTGCCTTTTTGCCGGATTGCCGCAGGAGCGCTCAACGTGCGTCTGCAGGAAAAACTGGTGGCCGGACCCGAAGGCCTGGAGAGACTGAACGTCCTGCTCTCCACCTTCTTTTCCCAGGGGGGCATGCAGGTACAGGTTTCGGTGGCCGACACCGCCACGCTGCGCCGGGCGCAATGCTGTCCGGAAGACTACGCCGACCTGAGGGTGCGCATCACCGGATACAGCGCCGTATTCGTGGATATGTCGCGCAACGGGCAGGAAGAAATCATCCGCCGGGATGAGCTGGGATAAGCCATGCCGCCCGCTTGCTTGACAATTCCCGCAAAGAGCGGTATAATAGCCGCGCTTTCAGGCGGGGACGCCTCGGTGCACTCCGCAGAAAAAAACCGCTTCGGCGAGGATCAAACCATGATAAAACTGAAAGAAACCGAACGCAATTTCAAAACCATCGACTCCATGTACGAAATGGTACAGGGATGGTCGACCCGGAGAGATAAAATCGCCTTCCGCTATTTTACCGCCCCCGGTGAAATCGCGTCGCTGACCTATGGAGAATTTGAAGAAATCGTAAGCCGGCTTGCAGCCGCCTACCGGACGCAGGACCTCAAAGGCCGGCGCGTCGCGGTCATCGGGGAAACCTCCCCGATGTGGGTTGCCACCTATATTGCCGTCATTCTGGCCGGCGGAGTCATCATTCCGATGGACAAGGACCTCAAAATCGAGGAAATCTCGGGCTTTCTGGCCTTTGCCGAGGCGGACGCCATTGCCTACTCCTCCTCCTTCCACGAAAAGTTCATGCCTTTGGCCGATACGCACCCCACAACCCACATCTTCATCCCGATGGACGGCATCGAAGAAGAAGTCCGAAGCGAACACTATTGCGTTCTTCCCTTCTCCTCGCTCCTGAAACTGGGGCAGGAGGAAATCGAGGCGGGCCGCTACGTTCACACACCGCCCGAGGACGTCAACCGGATGGCCATCATGCTGTTTACGTCCGGCACAACCGGAACCAGCAAGTGCGTCATGCTCAGCGAAAAGAACCTGACTTCCACCGTCAATGCGGCCGGAACCTCGGTCAACTATTTCCCCGATGACGTCACCGTCTCGGTCCTGCCGATTCACCACACCTATGAGCTGGCCATCGTCATGGCCGAACTCAACTACGGAGTGGAAATCTGCGTCAACGACAATCTGCGCCACGTGCTCAAAAATTTCAGGACGTTCCGTCCCACGGCCCTGGTCCTGGTTCCGCTCTTCATCAACACCATGTACAAAAAGATCATGGACGAAGTGCGCAAAAAGAACATGGAGACCAACCTCAAAATCGGCATGCGGGTTTCCAAATTCATGCGTGTTTTCGGCGTGGATATGTCCAAGCGCCTGTTCGGCGCCATCACCGAGGCCTTCGGAGGAAGACTGAAAAAAATCATTTCGGGCGGAGCTCCGCTCAACCCGGACATGGTGGATTTCTTCGGCGAATTCGGCATCCAGATCTGCGAGGGCTACGGCATCACCGAGTGCTCTCCCCTTGTGGCCGTCACGCCCTATTACAAGCCCAAGCGCGGCTCGGTCGGTCCGACCGTATGCAGCTGCCGGGCCGAAATCCGCTACGGCGAGCTGAACGACCGCAAGTTCCTTGAAGGGGAAATCTGCGTCAAGGGCGACAACGTGATGCTCGGCTATTACAAGAACCCCGAAGCCACCGCCGCAGCCTTTACCGAGGACGGATTCTTCCGCACGGGCGATATCGGATACATGGATAAGGACGGATACATTTACATCACCGGCCGCAGCAAATCCGTCATCGTGCTGGAAAACGGAAAGAACGTCTTCCCGGAAGAGGTGGAGGAAGCCCTGGAAGGCATCGAGGAAATCGAGGAAGTCGTCGTGGTCGGGCGCAAGGAAGAGGACGGCGAGACCGTCAAGCTGGTCGCCATCGTCTACCCGAACCTGAACAAATTCCCGAAGGAAACCCCGATGGAAACCGTACAGCAGACCATCCGGGACGCCGTTGCGGCAGCCAACAAGAAGCTGGTCCGCTACAAACAGGTCAAGGAAGTGGAATTCCGGGACACCGAATTCGAAAAAACCACGACCCGCAAAATCAAACGTCACCTGGTTCATTGAAAGAACCGGTTCCCAAACGGCACGCCGTCCCTCCGGCTGTGCCGTTTTTTATTTCTCCTCCCGCCTCAAACGGCAGATCCGGGCGTCAGGCCGCCCCGTTTTTTCTTCCGGAGCCGCCAAGGGGGGCTTTTTTTCGCCACTTTGAACAACCGTAAAGACCCCTCACATTTCTTATTTTTGCCTATTTGGCGAAAATGGATTTTTTTTGTACCTTCTATTGAAAACAAAGACCGCCCATGCTATAATTATTTTGTATGATTAGATTTGTTTGAAGAATAATTAAATAGATTTATTGTAAATTATTGATACATTTTAAAATGATATTATGCACAATTAATCTATCTGTTTTTCGGCAAATCATCCGGAAAATTTAGAAAGGAGTTTGCGGGATTGTCCTCAATTCTGCAAAAGAACCCATGAAAATTCTGGTAGTCAATGCAGGCAGCTCTTCCCTGAAGTATCAGCTGTTTGACATGGATGAGAACAAAGTCATCGCAAAAGGACTTTGTGAGAAAATCGGCATCGGCGCCGCGGTGACGCACAAGCGTCCGGGCAAGCCGGATTACAAAGCCGACGTAGACCTGAAAGACCACGACGACGCCATCGCCCTGGTGCTCCGCCTTCTGACGGATCCCGAGCTGGGTGTCATCGCCAGCGTGAACGAAATCGACGCCATCGGCCACCGCGTGGCACACGGAGGCAAACTGCAGTCCTCCATGTTCATCACCGACGAAGTGCTGCATTATCTGGAATCCATCGTCGGCATCAACCCGCTGCACGGCCCGCCTGCCATCAAGGGCATCAACGCCTGCCGCAAAGTCATGCCCGGCAAGCCTATGGTCGCCGTTTTCGATACTTCCTTCCACAGCACCATGCCCCCGAAATCCTATCTGTACGCCCTGCCCTACGAGTATTACGAAAAGTACAAGGTGCGCCGGTACGGATTCCACGGAACCTCCCACCGCTACGTCGCCAACCAGGCTGCCGCTTTTGTGCGCAAGCCTCTTGAGTCCCTGAAAATCATCACCTGCCACTGCGGCAACGGTTCTTCCATCACCGCAGTCAACGCAGGCAAAGTCATCGACACCTCCATGGGCTTTACTCCCCAGGAAGGTCTGCCCATGGGCACCCGGTCCGGTTCGGTCGATCCGACCGTTGTCACCTACTTGATGCGCGAGGAGAATCTGACCCCCGATCAGATGGACGACGTTCTGAACAAGAAATCCGGTCTTTTGGGCGTTTCGGGCGTGTCGAGCGACATGCGCGAAGTCGGGGCTGCCGCACAGGCGGGCAACGAGCGCGCCAAACTGGCGCTTGACATGCTCGTCCAGAGCACCAAGAAGATCATCGGGTCCTACATCGCCGAAATGAACGGCGTGGACATCCTGCTCTTCACCGCCGGCATCGGCGAGAACGACCGCGACTTCCGTCAGGCCGTCTGCCGGAACATGGACTATCTGGGCATCGCCATCGATGAAAAATACAACCAGTCCTGCCCGCGCGGAGAAAACGTTGACCTGTCCGCTCCCGGTTCCAAAGTCAAAGTGCTGGTCATCCCGACCGACGAGGAACTGATGATTGCGACCGACACACTGAACCTGGTCAAGAATAACTGATAAAGAAGGAATTTCCCATGCAATCCGCTTACGAAATCAAAAAAGAAATCTGCGAGATCGGAAAAAGGATCTATCAGAACGGATTCGTTGCCGCCAACGACGGAAATATTTCGGTCAAAGTCGGCCCCAACGAGTTTTACTGCACCCCGACCGGCGTATCGAAGGGCTATATGACACCCGATATGATCTGCCACGTAGACGCGCAGGGCAAATTGCTGGAAAACTGCCGCTGCAAACCTTCTTCCGAATTCAAGGTACACCTGAAGGTTTACGAGCAGCGCGAAGACGTACGCGCGGTTGTGCACGCACATCCTCCGACGGCTACCGCTTTTGCCGTGGCGCACGTTCCGCTTGACCGCTACAACATGGCGGAAGCTTCCCTGTTCCTGGGTGCCGTTCCGACCTGTGATTACGGAACCCCCTCCACCGACGAGCTGCCGAACTCCATGATGCCCTACCTGCAGGACCATGACGCCTTCCTTCTGGCCAACCATGGCGCCGTTACCGTAGGCGCGACCCTGGAAAAGGCGTATTTCAACATGGAGACGCTCGAATTCTACGCCAAGGTCACCCTGATGGCCAAGCAACTGGGCGGAGATCAGGAACTGTCCTGCGAAGAGATTGAGAAGCTGCTTGAGCTGCGCAAGAAGTTTCAGGTTCCCGGCCGTCATCCCGGCTGCGCAAAATGCAAGAATCTCGGGACCGAGAACTGCCGCTGCAAGCACAATTACAAGCCGCTGGCCGACGAAAAGAGAGAAGATCCCAACGACAGCGATTTCAAGGCCATTACCGTCAACAGTCCCATCTCCAAGAAGACCGAGGAGAACGCGGATTACATTGACAGCGTAACCGCCAAAGTGCTCGCCGAACTGTACAAGTAAATAATAAGGAAAAGGAGACGATGCAGGTTTTCCTGCATAACGAATCATGATTCTGTCCGAATTCGATATCAAAAAAGCGATGTGCGATACCGCCCATCGGCTGTATGACAAACAGTACGTCGCCGCCAAGCACGGAAACATCTCCTACAAGCTCAGCGACAACGAATATCTGGTAACGCCCCGCGGCGTATGCAAATACCGTCTGACCCCCGATATGATCGTCAAGGTCAACGCGCAGGGCCAAAAGATCGGAAGCGGCATGTATGAACCCACCTCCGAGGCCAAGCTGCACATTCTGATGTACAGCCTGCGTCCCTCCATCCGGGCCATCGTGCACGCCCAGCCTTCGTTCGCAACCGCCTATGCCATCAAGGGTGTAGCCGTGGACTCCTGCGTGCTTCCCGAGAACCGCGTTTATCTGGGTGTCATTCCCGCCGGTTCGTACGACAAGGCCTCCAACACCGCCGATGACACATTCCGCAACGTCCTGGCCGACAAGTGCGCGTTCCTCTTCGGAGGCAATTCCGCTTTTGCCGTCGGCGATACGTTGGACAATGCGTTCGACAACATCGACGCCTGCGAATACTACTGCCGCATGAACGCCATCGGCGCCGGAATCGACGCGGTGCGCGGCGTCAAGTGCGAATCGGGCTCCTGCGCCGATTCCTCCTGCACATGCGCAAAGAGCGAAGCCAAAGTCGAGGCGCCCGTCATCTCCCCGGAGCACCAGCGCGTCATCGACGAAATGACCGCGAAGGTTCTGGCCGAGCTGTATAAGATGTAAGCACGAAAAATTTCATTTTTTTCAACAAGTAGAATATAGAAAGAAGGTACATTTCATGGCTATCAATTGGACTGACGCCCAAATCAGTCAAATCGTACAGTCTGTTATGGCGCAGATGAACTCGAGCGCCCCGAAGGTTTCCGCCAACTGGGATGCCACCCAGTACAACGGCCGGAAATTCATCGGCATCTACGAGGACATGCACGATGCAATTGCTGCGGCGAACGAAGGATACAAGGCTGTTCGTTCCATGACTTTGGCAGAACGCGAAAAGATCATCGCGGAAATCCGCCGGCTCACCCACGAGGAAGCGCCCATCATGGCGGCTCTCGGTGTGGCTGAAACCAAAATGGGCCGTGTGGATCACAAAATCGCTAAGCATCATCTTCTGGCGGACAAGGCCCCCGGAACCGAAGACATCACTCCCACAGTCAAGACCGGCGACTACGGTCTGACCCTGACCGAGATGGCTCCCTTCGGCGTCATCGGAGCCATTGCTCCGTCCACCAACCCCTCCGAAACCGTTCTGTGCAACTGCATCGGAATGGTAGCGGCAGGCGACGGTGTGGTCTTCAACCCGCACCCTGGCGCCATCGCAACCTCGAACTACGCAGTTGACCTGGTCAACCGTGCCAGCGCGAACGCAGGCGGCCCGAAGATCTTGGTTGCCTCGGTTGTCAAGCCCACCCTGGACACCGCGGACATCATGTTCAAGAGCCCGATTATCCGGATGCTCTGCTGCACCGGCGGTCCCGGCGTGGTAAAAGCCGTTTTGAGTTCGGGTAAAAAGGCCATCGGCGCCGGCGCCGGCAATCCTCCCGTCATCGTGGACGATACCGCCGACATCGCCAAAGCGGCCAAGGACATCATCGACGGATGCACGTTCGACAACAACCTGCCCTGCATCGCCGAAAAGGAAGTATTCGCTTTCGCCAACATCGCGGACGAACTGATTTCCAATATGCTCAAGCACGGCTGCTATCTGCTGACCCGTGAACAGGCAGACCGCCTGGCTGAAATCGTGGTCGAGAAGAAAGTCGGCAAGGACGGCGTAACCCGCACCTCGGTCAGCCGTGACTGCGTCGGACGCGACGCAAAGGTTCTGCTTGAAAAGATCGGCGTACACGTCGGAGACGAAATCCGCTGCGCCATCGCGGAAGTTCCCTTTGAGCACACCTTTGTTCAGACCGAACTGATGATGCCGATTCTGGGCATCGTAAGAGTCCAGAACATCGACGAAGCCATCGACCTGGCCGTCAAAGCCGAGCATGGCAACCGTCATACCGCTCATATGCATTCCAAGAACATCGACCACCTGACACGGTTCGCCCGTGCGGTGGAAACCACCATCTTCGTCAAGAACGCTCCGTCCTATGCGGGCATCGGTTTCGGCGGCGAAGGACATGCAACCTTCACCATTGCCGGTCCGACAGGCGAAGGACTGACCTCGGCCAAGAGCTTCACACGGAGCCGCCGCTGCGTCATGGTGGACAATTTCCGGATTGTATAATCACCCAAGAAGAATAATTATGAAAGGAAGATAGAAAAATGGATGTTTCTGCTTCTCAGGTAGAAGAAGTCGTTCGCAAGATTCTCAGTGAAATGGCTTCCTCTTCCGCCTCTTCCTCTTCCGGATGCTGCGAAATTCCCAAAACGGGCAAAGTCGCGATTCTGCAGGAGCCGAAGAAGTTTGTTGTGAAAGAATATCCGATTCCGGCGCTGACCGACGATGACATCCTGGTCAAAGTCGAAGGAGCCGGCGTATGCGGCACGGATGTACACGAGTGGAAAGGCGATCCCTTCGGTCTCTGCCCTCTGGTTTTGGGACATGAAGGAACCGGTACCATCATCTACCTCGGCAAGAACATAAAGTGCGACACAGCCGGTCACCCGATCAAAGTCGGCGACAAGATTGTGACGTCTGTCATCAGCGATGACACCTGCTTCATCTGCCGCAACCATCCGGGTCAGAAGAACCTGTGCTGGAACCAGGGCATTTACGGTCTTGTTCCGCTGGATGAGAAGAACCCCTTCCGCGGCTGGTTCTCCACGCATCTGCTGATTCGGGACAAGGGTTCGACCTATTTCGTGGTCAATGACCTGAACCTCAACCAGAGAATGCTGCTCGAAGTTGCCTGCGTTTGCGTACATGCGTACCTGCGCGGACAGGCCACCGGCCTGCTGAACTTCAACAGCAAGGTTGTGCTCCAGGGATGCGGTCCTGTCGGATTGATGATGTGCGCCGTTCTGCGTGCAGCAGGCATCAACCACGTCATCGCTGTGGACGGCAACGACCAGCGTCTGGAAATGGCCAAGAAACTGGGTGCGAAGACCACCATCAACTACCGCGAGATGACCGACAAGAAGGACCGGGTCGCCAAAGTTCTGGCCCTGACCGACGGCGCGGGTGCGGATTTCGCTTACCAGTGCACCGGAGCTCCGGGCGCGGCTGCCGACATTTACGACTTCATCCGTCGCGGCGGCGGTATGTGCGAGATGGGCTTCTTCGTGAACAACGGCGAATACCAGGTCAACCCGCACTTTGCAATGTGCAACAAGGAAATCAATCTGGTCGGCTCATGGGCTTATTCCGCCGAGGACTATCCCGTAACCATGGCGTTCCTGCGTCAGTGCCAGGAAATGAACATTCCGATTGAAGACCTGATCACCCACAACTTCCCGCTCGACAAGATGAACGAAGCAATGGAAGTCAACGTAGCACGGCAGGGTATCAAGATTTGCTATATCGCCAACTGATACGGGGTGCTCGCAATGGCACTTGGCATGATTGAATGCTTCGGCTTCGTAACCTCCATGGTTGTGGCAGACAAAGCCGCCAAGACAGCTCCGATTGAAATCGTCGCCATCGACAAGAACAAACCGGCCAACGCGGAAAAATGCGAAGTGCCGCTTGTCATGGTGGTCAAGATCGAAGGAGACGTCGCGGCAGTGGAAGCGGCCACGATGGCAGGAGTCGAGGAAGCCAAGAAGCGGGGGATGTACATCACCCACAAGATCATCGCGAACCAGTCCGAGGAAATCGAATGGTTTGCACGTCTGAACGCGCTGGGAAGAAACAGTACCATCTGACCGCCGTTCCCAAACAAAAAACAATTTTTTGAAAACATAATAAAGGAGATACAATTATGTTAGAAGCATTAGGTATGGTTGAAACAAGAGGTCTGGTTGCCGCGATCGAAGCAGCCGATGCTATGGTTAAAGCCGCAAATGTTCGTTTGATCGGTTCTGAGAAGATCGGTTCCGGTTTGGTAAGCGTTATGGTCCGTGGCGACGTCGGCGCTGTCAAGTCTGCTGTCGAGGCAGGCGGTGCGGCTGCTGCCCGTCTGGGCGAAGTCATCGCTACCCATGTCATTCCGAGACCGCATGATGATGTCGAGAAGATTCTTCCGACAATCAAATAATTGTAAATAACGGAAAAATTAAATGGATAACAAAGCAATCGCACTGCTCGAGGTCCAGGCTATGGTCGCTGCCATAGCGGGTCTGGACGCCATGTGTAAAGCAGCCGACGTAGCGTTCCTGCGTTGTGAAAAGCGGTTGGGCGGTAGACTGGTTACCGTGATAGTGGAAGGCGAGGTATCGGCCGTTTCGGCTGCTCTTGAAGCAGGCAAGGCGGCCGCCGCAAAAGTCGGCAAGGTTAAGCTGGCCGAAGTCATTGCGAACCCCCATCCCGAAATCATGAAGTTCTTGAGGCCGAAGAAAAAGGCCTGAGGAATACAGCCGTTGCCCTTTCGCTCCGGCTGTCCACATTCATTTTTAAAAATAATACAGGAGGATACTCAAAATGGAAGCTCTCGGTATGGTTGAAACCAGAGGTCTTGTCGCAGCGATCGAAGCTGCCGATGCTATGGTAAAAGCCGCGAACGTTGTCCTGATCGGCTCTGAGAAGATCGGTTCCGGTTTGGTAAGCGTTATGGTCCGTGGAGACGTTGGCGCTGTCAAGGCTGCTGTTGAAGCAGGCGGAGCTGCTGCCGCTCGTCTGGGCGAAGTCATCGCTACCCACGTAATTCCTAGACCGCATAGCGATGTTGAGAAGATTCTGCCTAAGATCGGTTAATCTTCGGGGTTCTTTCCAAGCGCTATGAGTTGGCAGATTCTGCCAATGCGCAATCTTGAGGGAAGGATGGATTCATCCTCCCTCAGGATTGAACGTGACCGGTTTTTTGATTTTTTGTTTCAAAGACCGGCAATATCCCTCCGTTAAGGAGAAGATTTCCTAAAAAAGGTGGAAGTGTTTCCATTTCCTCCCTACCCCTTGCATTTCGAAATATCCCCGCCGGCTCCGGCATGGCGGATTCCCATAGATTCAGAAACATCTGTGTTACAATCAAAAGAAAGAAGGACTCCTTTCTCATGGCTTATACCAACGAGCAAATTGAAGAAATGGTCAAAAAGGCCTTAGCGGAAATGTCGATTCCCGCCATGGCCGGCAGCGCAAAGAAAGAGGCGCCCGCGGCGCCCGCACAGGCTGCAAATGATTTTACCGTGCCGATCGGCGTATCCAACCGGCACATTCACCTGACCCAGGAACACGTGGACATCCTGTTCGGGCCGGGATACCAGCTGACCCCCCTGAAGGACCTGTCCCAGCCCGGGCAGTTCGCCTGCAAGGAAACCCTGACCCTTCTGGGTCCCTCCATGCGCGCCATTGAAGGCGTGCGCGTTCTCGGACCGCTGCGCAAGCAGTCCCAGGTTGAGATTTCGGTCACCGACTCCTACATCCTCAAAGTCAAGCCGCCCGTGCGTGAATCCGGCAAGCTTTCGGGTTCCGCGCCTGTGACCATCGTCGGTCCGAAAGGGATTGTGACTCTGAAGGAAGGTTGCATCATTGCCAACCGTCACATCCACATGTCTCCGGCCGACGGCGAGCATTTCGGCGTCAAGGACGGGGATTACGTCAACGTGGACGTGGTCGGGACCAAGCACACCGTCTGGTTCGACGTGCAAATCCGCGTGTCCGACAAGTTCCGTCTTGAGATGCATGTGGACACCGACGACGCAAATGCGGCCGGCATCGGAAACGGAAGCCGGGTTACCGTGATCAAATAATCCCAAAGAAAGGGATCGAAGATATGCTGATAGGAAAAGTAATCGGGAATGTTGTTTCCACACGTAAAGTTGAAAGCCTGATCGGCTGCAAATTCATGCAGGTCCATTTGATTGAGGACGGCAAGGAAACCAACAAATACCTTGTGGCGGTAGACGCCGCCGGCGCCGGCATCGGGGAATATGTCCTCATTTCAACCGGCAGTTCCGCGCGTCTGGCGCTTCCGGCCGATGCAAAAGGAAACCAGATCCCGGTCGATGCGACCATTGTCGGTATCATCGATTACATGAGCTGAGCCTTAGGGCCTGCCGCGGGTTTTCCGCGAAGTATTTCACTAAGGAACGTTGAATCGTTCCGGGGAGTTCGTTTTGGCAAGTTTAGATGAGATAAAAATATCCTTGCAAAATGCCGGCATTGTCGGCGCGGGCGGCGCGGGATTTCCCTCCTACGCCAAACTGGCGCCGGGAGAAGAGATTCTGCTGATCAATGCCGCCGAATGCGAGCCGATGCTCTATACCGACTTCCAGCTGATGCACGAAAAAATGGCGCAGGCGGTGGAAGGTGCCCGTCTGATTATGGAAGAGGCGGGCATGACACAGTGTCTGTTCGGCATCAAGGCGCACAATTGCAAGGCTTTGGGTCTGTCCGACGGGCAGGAACTGGGAAAAGGCTGCTTCGTCAAGCAGTTGCCCGATGTGTACCCCATGGGGGATGAGATCAATCTGATCTATCAATGCACGGGCCGACTGGTTCAACCCGGACAGCTTCCGGTTTCGCAGCACGTCATCGTGTTCAATATGGAGACACTTTGCAATGCGCGCGAAGCCATTCTCCATCAAAAGCCGCTGACCGAAAAGTACCTGACCATAAACGGGGACATTCCGAACCCCGTCGTCGTGCATGTCCCCATTGGCATGCGTGTATCCGAACTTCTTGACCGGCTGCATATCACCATTCCGGAGGAAGACGTCCTGATGGACGGCGGTCCCTCCATGGGGCGCATCATTCACCCCAACACCGCGGTCATCACCAAGACCACCAAAGGCCTGATCGTCATCCCGAAGGAGACTCCGGCGGTCCGCGTCAAGATGCGCGGCCAGAAGATTCACCGGGCCATCGCCTCTTCGGTGTGCTGCCAGTGCACGCGCTGCACGGATATGTGCCCGCGCCACGCGCTCGGCTATCCGCTTGAGCCCCACATGCACGTGCGGGTTGCCTCGGGCGTCAACGAAGTGATGCCGGAGAGCGTCCTGAGCGCCTCATTGTGCTGCTCGTGCGGCATTTGCGAGATCGCGGCCTGCTGCCAATACATTTCGCCCCGCGCGGTCATTCTGGACCACAAGAGCATTCTGGCGCAAAACAAATTGCATTTTTCGGATCCCTCGAAGGAATATCACGTCCGAGAGGACCGCAGCTATACCATGATGAGTACGGAGCGGTGGAAGGATTTCCTCGGAATCACCCGCTACGACAAGACTCCGGTGTTCCACCCCGAGCTGATGCAGCCCGACCGGGTGGAAATCCCCATGCACCAGCACATCGGTTCCCCCAGCGTTCCGTGCGTCCGGGAAGGAGACACGGTTGCAAAGGGCACCCGCATCGCCGAGTGCGGACCGGGACTGTCCATTCCGCAGGCCGCCTCGATTGACGGGCGGGTCACCTACGTGGACCAGACCAAGATCATCATCGAAAAAATAAACTGAATTGTGGAAATAAGAGGTTGAACCAATGTATCAGACAGTTGGTGTCATAGAACTGAAAAGCATCGCAAAAGGAATCGAAGCAACCGACGCCTCGCTCAAAAGCGCGGGAGTGCGGCTGATTGTCGCGCATGCCATTTGCCCCGGCAAATTCGAAATCATGCTGACCGGCTCCATTGCGGACGTAACGGCCGCCATCGACCACGTCAAGGGCCGCTTCGCCGATACCATCATCGATACGTCCCTAATGGGCCGGATAGACCCCACGGTCATCGCCGCCCTGTTCAGCACCCAGGCCGTAGCGAAAAAAGGCGCCCTGGGCGTCATCGAAACCTACAGCGCGGCCAGCATCATCAAGGCGGCCGACATCGCGGTCAAAACAGCCAAGGTTGAGATTTACGACCTGCGCGTTTCCCGCGGCATGGGCGGCAAGGGCATTGTCCTTCTGACCGGTGAGGTGGGAGACGTTTCCGCCGCCGTTGCGGCTGGGGCCAACTACGCTCGGGATCTGGGCATGCTCAACAGCCAGGTGGTCATCGCGGCTCCCCACGAGGAACTCTGGGACAATCTCTGATTTTGAAAAGTGAGTCATCTTCATGAACGAGAAAGATCAACTTGAACTGCATGATAAAATGCGCATCGTCCAGGAACTGGTTCCCGGACGGCAGATCACTCTGGCGCACATCATTGCCAACCCCGACCCGATTCTGTATTACAAACTCGGGCTGGATCCTCAGGTGGAATACGACAAGGCCGCCATCGGCGTCATGACCATCAGCCCGGCCGAAACCGCCGTCATCATCGCGGACATCGCGCTGAAGTCTTCCGGAGCCGAGCTTGGATTCGTGGACCGTTTCAGCGGAACGCTCATCATCACGGGCACCGTGTCCGAGGTCGAAGCTTCCTTCCACGCCATCTGCACCTACGTGCGCGATACGTTGGGCTACAGCGTATGCCCGATGACCAAAACGTAAAATGCGCCGTCTGATCCTGATCGGCCGCGTCGGCGCGGGAAAAACCACCCTGACGCAGGCATTGAAAGGACAGCAGCTCGAATACTGCAAGACCCAGTTCATTCACTATACGGACACCATCATCGACACCCCGGGCGAATACATCCAGACCCGCGGGCTCGGCGCCGCTCTGGCGCTGTATACCTATGAGTCCGATGTGGTCGGTCTGCTCGTAAGCGCTGCCGAACCCTTCACGCTCTTTCCTCCCTGCATCACCAACATGTGCAACCGGGAGGTCATCGGCATCCTGACCGGCATCGACCGGGCGGACGCCAACATTCCGATGACATCCAACTGGCTCAGGCTGGCCGGATGCAAGAAAATCTTCCCCGTCAGTTCGATCACAGGGGAAGGCCTGAACGAAATCATTGCTTTTCTGGACCAGGACGCGCCCGAAGGCAGACCTTCTGTCCGCCGGCCGGTTCACAGACATTAAGTCATATCAAGCGAGGACAAGTATGAGCAAGACCAAAGTGATTTGCTTTGCAAACAACAAAGGCGGAAGCGGAAAATCCACAACCTGCGTCAATGTCGGATATGAGATGGCTCTGACCGGCAAAAAAGTGCTTCTCATCGACGGCGACATGCAGATGAACCTGACGCTTTCCTTCTTTGACGACTCGATGACCTTCTCCTTCGTGGAAAGCGGAAAAACGCTTTACGAAGGTCTGAAAGCCGAAAAAGACCTCGCCCCCTATATCGTCCACACCGGGTATCCCAATCTGGACCTGATTCCCTCCTCCTCGGAAATGAGTTCGATCGAATTCGAACTGTTCCCCCGCTGGCAGCGCGAATTCATCCTGAGAAAGTGCCTGTCCCATATCGTGGCTTCCGGAACGTACGATTTCATCCTGATGGACGCACCGCCCACCCTGGGCTGCTGGGTCATGAACATGCTCTGCGCATCGGATGAACTGGTCATCCCGGTGGAAGCCAGCCCCTGGGGCCTCTTCGGTGTGGCAAAGATGAACGACTTTGTCCGGCAGGTGCAAACCATCGCACCCCAGCTCCACGTCATGGGAATCGCCGTGACCAAAGCCGATGAAAGAAAGAAATACTTGCGTGAAATGCTTGACACATTGCACGAAAGCGATATGCCGGTGTTCGAGACCATCATCCGGATTGACAGCACGATTGAATGGTCCCAGGACAACAGCAAACCGGTCGGCGCCTACAAGAGAAATTCCCGCAGCGCCAACGAATATGCAAACCTTGCAAAGGAGATTCTAAATCATGTCAGTCGGTAAAAACAGCATCAGCCGCGCCTCCGGCGCCAAAGTCGCACCCGCTGCCGCTCCGGCAGCCGCTCCCGCAGTCGAAGCCCCGGTACAGCCCGCCGCTCCGGCCCCCAAAAAGGCTCCGGCCAAGAAAGCTTCCGCTTCCGAAAAGCCGGTCCGTCACGGCAATTACGTCATGATTACCGAAGAGCTGCCCGTTTGGCTTCTGTAATCCCCTCATCATCGGAAAAGAAAAAGAATAGTTTTATATATCAGACAGGAAGAAGGAAAAAAACATGTTAGTTTCTATGAATGATATTCTGCCCCGCGCAAAAGCAGAACATTGGGCTGTCGGTCTGTTCAACACCGTCAATCTGGAAATGGCCAAAGGCGTCATCGAAGCAGCCGAGGAAATGCGTGCACCGGTTATCATCGGTACCGCCGAGATCCTCACTCCGTTCGCTTCCCTGGAGGATTTGTCCAGCTTTCTGATTCCGCTGGCCCGCAAGGCCACCGTCCCGATCGTACTCCATCTGGACCACGGTCTGACGCTGGACATGGTCAAGAAGGCCATCCGCCTCGGATTCACTTCGGTTATGTACGACTGCTCCACCGATGATTACTACAGCAACATGGGTAAGGTTCGCGCCGTCGTCCGCTATGCGCACGAGCGCGGCATCTCGGTGGAAGGCGAACTCGGTCACGTAGGAGCAAACGCCGCGAGTGCGGAGCACGCCGGAACGGATGACAACAGCATCTACACCGACCCCAAGCAGGCGCTCGAATACGCAACCGTTACCGGCGTTGACGCCCTCGCGGTGGCCATCGGCACGGCACACGGCGCATACAAGGCAAAGCCGAAGCTTGACTTCGACCGTCTGAAAGTGATTTCCAGCATGGTCAAGACCCCGCTCGTTCTTCACGGCGGTTCCGGTCTGTCCGACGACGACTTCAAACGCACCATTGCCAACGGCATTTCAAAAGTGAACATCTTCACGGATATCAACACCGCCTTTGCAGACGCGGCAAACAAAATGTATAAACCCGGCATGGGCCAGACTGACATTATGCCCGTCGTACGTGAGGCCGTTAAGCAGGCTACCATGACTAAGATGGAACTGTTCGGCTGCGCAGGCAGATATTGATGATTCAACCAAGGAAAAAGGGCGTCCGGGCAAAACGGGCACCCTTTTTCTTTGTGATCCCCCAACAGGAGTCCTTATGAAAAAAACCGTAAAAATACTCTCTCTTGTGCTCGCGGTGCTTCTGTGCTCGAGCCTGCTGCTCCTCTTCTCCTCCTGCGGCAAGCAGGACAATCCGCCGGAAACCGACGGGAGCAAAGCCGAAACACAGGCAGAGCCTCTTTCGCTCACCGCCGAAGACGGCACCGTTCTGTACCAGATCATCCGCTCGGACTTTGCGTCCGCTTCGGTCGTAACCGCTTCGGCCGCCATCGCGCGGTCGCTCAACGACCTGTACGGCCATCAGCCCGTCATCGGGACGGACTGGATTGACCGCAACGGCGTCGCCGACCATCCCGAAACCGAATACGAGATCCTGATCGGAAAAACCAACCGGTCGCAGAGCGAGGCCCTGTACGCCGAGATGGAGACGCAGACCACGGCATCCTTCTTCGTCATCCGGGTAGAGGGAAAAAAGATTCTGATCGGCGCCGTGGACGACGTCTGTCTCGTAAGGGGCATCCAATATTTCGTGTCCGAATACCTCAGCGGTGAAAAGGCGGGAATCATCCCCGAGAATCTCAACGAACGGGTGGAAGTCAACGCCCTGTACCACATCCATCTGGACAGCAGCAAGGCCGGCACATACGACCTGTCCGTCGCCGCCGCCACGCTGCAGGGCCTTTACAACCGGGAATCCTCCGGAAGCCGGATGTACATTTCCCACAAGACCGTCCCGAACTCGAGCAACATTCTCAAACTGATGCGTGAAAACGACGGCTGGCTGTCCGTTTACAACCTGATTTCGGTCTCCACGCTGGAAGACTGGGTCAGACTCGGAAAAGAGTACATCAAGACGGTCATCATCTGGGATCCGGGTCTTGCCGCCACGCTCAACGTAGCCACCACAATGGCCGGCGTGGAAGACGGGATCGTCCTGACCCAGGCGCAGTACGACGCCCTGAAGGACGTTCTGCCCGAAGAAGCTCAGGTCAAGTCCCTGGTAGGAAAATTTGACGGTTCGGAAACCGGAAGCGCCAAAAACGACGCATACCGCTGGGCCATCCGGGAATACCTGGAAACCGGCAAATGCACGTTTGACCGGATCTGTTCGTTTGAAGATTCCTTCCTTCCCCGCGACAAGAACGAACTCGCCTATACCGTCACCCGCGACCTGGCCGTATACGACCGAGCGTTTGTTTTTGACCTTTCGGTCTGGTCCGACGAACGTCCGAAGGATGACCCCGGTCAGAAACTCGGAACCGATTTCGACACGTACATGCAGATCCTGAAGACCGTCTCCGAAAAGCGCGGCATGGACAAACTGACCGAAATCGACGGTTTCTTCCCCTCGGGCAAATACTGCTCGGAAGGAAACACCGATACCTTTACCGCCAAGAGAAACGGAACACAAACCGAATGGGAATACACCTACCAGTTCACCCCTTACGGGTTCTATTGGAATTCGGTCGCGGCCTACTCCTACAACATGAGTCTGCACTGCCAGTACGACGTGAAAATCGATCTGGAGCAGCAGCCCGTACCCGAAGTCTTCTTTGACGACGCGCCCGACGTGCTTTACCTGCTTCTGGTCGTCGGCGACTATGACGCCAGCGGTTCCCTCTATATCAGGATGTACAACAACTGGAACAATTCCGCCCGCGGCAATATGCCTTTGGCCTGGGCCGTAAACTCCAACCTGATTGAGCTCTATCCCGACCTTTTCGAATATTTCTACTCCACCGCAACGCCCAACGATTTCTTCGTATCCAATATGGGCGCCGGATGGTACAACCCGAGCCGGGTCAGAACCGACACCTGGGAAACCGTCGTGGCTCACCACAAGCACTATTTTGATCTGACCGACATCACCATCGCGCCCGACATGTGGGATTTCCAGACCTTCAGCGCCCTGAGTGAATCCTACATCACCCAGTACTGCACCGACGGCATCGGCACGCTGATTTCCCGGCAGAACGGCCGCGGCACCGGCGCTCCGACCGTTCCGCACGTCAGCGACAGCGGCGTCCCGATCAATGCCATCTGCAACGTTTTCCCGCGGGAAGATTCGGAAGAATGCGGAATCAAATGGGCAGAGGCCAGTGAAAAATACAAGCGGGCCGGACACGCCACATTCATGTCGGTGCGAACCGTATGGTCCACACCCGCCTATCTGGAAGCCTGCGTGGAAAGTTTCCGGAAGCAGATGCCCGACACGGAAATCGTGGTTCTGGATCCCTTCAACTTCTATGCCTTCCTCAAAGAATCCCTGACGAACGGATAAGCCGTCTTCGGATACGCCGGAACGGGAGTTCATCGCTTTTGGATGAACTCCCGTTCCTCTTTGTTTCAGCCCCCGAATGGGGCCGACGGAAGCCGCAGGATAAACGCATGAAAAAAATGAGGTAAACAAAACGGGAGGCTGGTGCGTGAATAAGTCGTTTAAAAAGTCGAAATTGTAGGTAAGATTTTTTGCTTTTTGTCTTGTAATTTTGCTGTATTTTTGATATAATGTAGGTAAGAAATATGCTGTGGAGGAAGCTATGTTCGTACACTGCATCAAGGACAACAAAGGT
>JAFTBN010000057.1 GCA_017455185.1 Clostridia bacterium | reverse complement strand
CTATGCTTTCGCTTTCCGCAAGAATGACCCGGACTCTGCCGCGTTATGCGCTGAGCTGGACGAGTTCCTTGCCAAAAGCTGGGCGGACGGCACGATGGAGGAAATCGGAGAGATTTGGCTTGGTGTTAATGAAAGCCGGAAAGACGTAGACATGTCCGGCCTGACCGGGGAAAACGGCACGATCCGGGTCATCACCACCTCCACGGATATGCCCTGGTCTTATATCAAAGACGGAAAAAACGTGGGCTATGATATCGACCTGGTGGTGCGCTTCTGTAGGGAGCGAGGCTACGCTTTGGAGTTGGGTGACGTCGACTTTGCGGGCCGTATTCCGGCGATCCAGTCCGGAAAATCTGACTTCACTACCGATATGAACGTAACGCCAGAGCGGGAGGAACAGGTATTGTTCTCCGCACCCACGGCCCACGGCGGGATCGTGCTGGCGGTACTGTCTTCCGACCTCGCGCCCGCAACATCGGGCGGGGTTAATGGCATCTACCAAAGCCTTGATGAGCTGGCGGGAAAACGGATCGGCGTGATTACGGGGTCTATCCACGACGGCCTGGTAGCGGAACGTCTTCCCACTGCACAGCGGGTCTATTTCACGGTGCCGTCGGATATGCTGGCCGCGCTGAAGGCCGGGAAGATCGACGCATTTGTCCTGCCGGAAGCCAGCGCCATCTTCATGCGCTATGAGGACGGGAGTATCACTTGGCTGGACGAGAGTCTGCAGGATGGAGATGTTGGCTTTGCGTTCCCCAAAACGGAGGAGGGACGCTTGCTCTGTGGGCGCTTCAGCGAATATATTCGCGCCATTCAGGCGGACGGCACACTGGCCGAGCTGACCGACAAATGGTTTCGCGCAGACGAAAGCGTCAAAACCATGATTGACTATACAGCGCTGCCGGCAACGAACGGGACGTTGCGCATGGCGACTGCGGGGATTCAGGTGCCGTTCAATTACGTCCGGGACAACACGATCGTCGGCTTTGATGTTGAGCTTGCGGCCCGTTTTTGCGAGGAAGCCGGATACTGCCTGCAAGTGGAACAGATGAACTTTGACGGTATCCTTGCCTCTGTACAGTCGGGAAAAAGCGATTTTGCCGGCGCCTGTCTTGTAATTACGGAGGAACGGAAGGAGCAGGTGGATTTCTCGGAGCCGTATTATCTCAACAGCGTGGTCGCCATAGTTCCGGACGGTGCTACGGCGGGGAATAGCGAATCGTTCTTTGATTCCGTCAAGTCAAGCTTTGAGAAGACCTTCCTCCGCGAGAACCGTTGGAAGCTCTTTCTGGAGGGCATCGGAACCACCATGCTTATTACGGTGCTGTCGATTCTTTTCGGTACGGCTCTGGGTTTTGCGGTCTACATGCTCTGCCGGAACGGGAACCCCGCAGCAAACCTGATCACACGCTTTTTCGTGTGGCTGGTACAGGGAATGCCGGTGGTCGTGCTGCTGATGATTCTCTACTACGTCATTTTCGCAAAATCCTCCATCGACGGAACTGCGGTCGCGGTGATTGGCTTTACCCTCGTGTTCGGCGCGGCGGTTTACGGGATGCTCCGCTCCGGTGCGGGCGCGGTTCCGAAGGGACAGACCGAGGCGGCCTACGCCCTGGGCTATGGGAACGCGCGGACCTTCTTCCGCATCATTCTGCCCCAGGTGGTCCCGCACTTCCTCCCGGCGTATAAAGGTGAGATCGTGGCCCTCATCAAAGCCACCGCTATCGTGGGCTACATCGCCGTGCAGGACTTGACGAAGATGGGCGACATCGTCCGCGGTCGCACCTATGAGGCGTTCTTCCCTCTGATCGCCGTGGCGGTGATCTATTTCATCCTCGCCGGAATCCTGACTTTCCTTGTGGGGAAGATCGAGATCAACATCAACCCGAGAAGGCGCAGGAAAGAGGATATCCTGAAGGGAGTGAAAACCCATGATTGAACTGCGGCATTTGAAAAAGACCTATGAAAACGCCGAGCCCTTGAAGGATGTGTCGGTCACGGTGAACGACGGGGACGTTGTCTCGGTCATCGGCCCCTCCGGTACGGGAAAATCCACACTGATCCGATGCATCAACCTGTTGGAGAAGCCCACAGACGGTCAGATCATCTTAAACGGCGAGGAAATCACGGCAAAAGGCTATGATGTCCGAAAGGCACGGCGGAAAATGGGCATGGTGTTCCAGTCCTTCAACCTGTTCGGACATCTGACGGTGATCGAGAATTTGATGACCCCTCCCATAGATCTCCTGGGGAAAAGCAGGCAGGAGGCGTATGAGAAGGGCATTGAGCTGCTGCGGCGCGTGGGCCTTGCGGACAAGGCCCTGAACTACCCCAACGAGCTCTCCGGCGGCCAGCAGCAGCGCGTTGCCATTGCAAGGACGCTGGCGATGGACCCGGAAATCATTCTTTTGGATGAGCCTACCAGCGCCTTGGACCCGACCATGGTGTCCGAGGTGCAGGCGGTCATCCGGGATCTCTCCCGCAGCGGAAAGACCATGATGATCGTTACGCATGAGATGAACTTCGCCCGGGCGATTTCGAACCGCGTCTTTTACATGGACGAGGGCGGCATCTACGAGGAGGGAACACCGGAGGAGATTTTTGAGCATCCGCAAAAGGAACTGACCCGGCGCTTCATCAAGCAACTCCGGGTGCTGGAATTTACGATCAATACGTCGGACTTCGATTTTATCGGGGCCGGCGGGTCGATCGACCGATATTGCCTCCAAAACGACGTTGCTCCGAAGGAGAAATACCGTATTCACCTCGCCGTTGAGGAGCTGGTGCAGCAAATCCTTTTGCCGCGGTTGCCGCAGGGGCCGATTCACATATTGCTGGAGCACTCGGAGCGGGAGGAGCGTACTGCGATCACTGTCTCCTACGCAGGCGAGAGGTTCGACCCGAAGGATACGGAAAATAAACTGTCGTTTTCGGTGCTGAAAAGCACGGCGGAAGATATAATCTACGAATATGACG
>JAFTBN010000001.1 GCA_017455185.1 Clostridia bacterium | reverse complement strand
ACATGGAAAAATACAGCGTTTCAAAACTGATCGGTTCCCCTCCGGGATACGTTGGATACGATGAGGGCGGACAGCTGACCGAACAGATTCGCCGTCATCCTTACAGCGTGGTCCTGTTCGATGAGATTGAAAAGGCGCACCCCGATGTGTTCAACATCCTGCTTCAGGTCCTGGACGATGGAATCCTGACGGATTCCCAAGGGCGTCACGTCGACTTCAAGAATACCATTATCATCATGACGTCCAATCTTGGCGCCTCGGCTGTCAAACAGACCGGAACCGTAGGATTCTCCTCTTCCAGCGCCCGTGCTTCGGATGAAAAAGCGTCCCACGAAAGGATGATGAACGCATTGAAGGATTCGTTCCGTCCGGAGTTCCTGAACCGGATTGATGAGATTATCATCTTCAACGAATTGCATGAGGATGAAATCAAGAGTATTTCCAGACTGCTGCTGAACGAGGTTATCAAGCGGGTCAACGGACTCGGAATCAGACTTTCCATTGATGACAGCGTCGTTTCCTTTGTGTCAAAAGAAGGATTTGACGAGCAATACGGAGCAAGACCTTTGCGTCGGGCCATCATCAAACTGGTTGAGGATCCGATTTCCACTGCTCTTCTGGAGAACCAGATTCAGGCCGGCGACTCGGTTACGGCTGTCATGGGCGATGAGAATACGGTTGTATTGAAAAAATCGGAAGAGATTCAGCCTCTGTAAACAGACTCGGCACAGTCCGAAAAGAATCCCCGCAGCATCCGGCTGCGGGGAGTTTTTATTCAGAATCTGTTTTGTTCTCATCCGTTTGCACCATATCCGAGGTCTCCTTCAAGGAGGCATCGTCCGGAGCAGGTTTCGGTTTCTTTTTGAAAATGACTTCATGCAGTTGGGTCAGCAATATTCCAACCAGGATAATCCCCATCCCAAGGTAAGCGACCCAGGACAGATGGTCAATTCCGAAAATGACTCCGCCTAATGCGGATACGATGGTTTCGATGGATAATATGGTAACCGCTGCGGTTGGATTGGTGTATTTCTGTCCGTACATCTGAAGCGTAAAGCCAATGGCGGTAGAGAAAATACCGCAATACAATATGCCGTATTTCGCATCCAGGATTCCCTGCCAGGAAGGATGTTCAAACAGAAGCATGCAGATGCCCGCATAGAAGGCGGAAAACAGATATTGGACTCCGGCAAAAAACAGAACGTGATGGGATTTGCCGAAATAATCAATCGAAAGGACATGAAAGGCCCAGAAAATCGATCCGATAAAGAGGAAAATCTCCCCTTTTCCGACCTTGAACGCATCGCCGGAATGCAAGGAAATCAAAACAAGACCAAAAAAAGCAAACAGCGCTGCGATCACATTCCATTTGGAAAGGCCCCGGCGGAAAATCAGAAAATAGAAAATCGGTGTCAGAACAATGTAAAAACCGGTAATGAATCCGGACACACCGGCAGAACTGGTAATCTGCGCTCCGTATTGCTGCAGATTCGCTCCCAGGAAAAAGACAAAGCCTGTAATGCCGGCATGAATCAAAAGCGTCTGCCAGTTTTCCTTCGGGACCCGGTCTTCCTTGCGTTCCTTTCTGTATACAATTGCTGCGAAAGGCAGAATAATCAATGCGCCTATCAAACTGCGAGAAAAGTTAAAAGTAAAAGGTTCAACCGATTTGGAAGCGCTGACCTGACCGATAAAAGCAAAGCCCCATACGATCGCTGCCAAAAACAAGGCCGACGTACCCAGAATCTTGTTTCGCGTTTTTTTATTCATTTATTAAAAGTGCCTTAAAAGTATTTTGCGTTGCTTCATATACGGATTGTTTGCTGCTTTCTCCGATGATCAGGGGGCGAAGCAAACAAAGATAGGTATTTTCAGGCAGATGCTGCAATTCCTCACTGCCTTTGTATAGTTCTGTTTTGCTGAGCAGTACGCCGAAGCCGTCATCCGACAGTGCGACTGCTTTATTTGGCAGAAAAGCGGACAAATCCATCAGCCTTTCCGACTCCTTGAGCTGATTGTACAGGTATTCGGACAGGATGGCAATGGATGCTTCGCCTGTCATCGTATAGTCTGAAAACAATTTCATCTGTTCAGTGCTGTAAGAGTTGGTAATGGAATTGTCGGATGCCTGGATTTCTTCCTTGGAAGCGACCTGAAACGAGCGGATTGCTGCGGTTTTCTTGCCGTTTCCATCCAGATCCACCGTATATTCCGCCAGGGTGGATTCAACAATCCGTTCCTCTGCGGGAGTATATTTGTAAGGGCCTGCATAGATGAAGGAGATGTCCGACTTCCCTTCTTTGTGTACCGAACAGGATTGCGCGGCGGAAATGATAATAATCAAAGCAAAAGACAGAATCAGGATAACGGGTATCTTGTAATGGTACCAGAAATTGTCCAGCCATGCCGCAAATCCGGTCTTTTCTTTCTGTTCGAATTGAATATCATTCTCTTCGAATTTATCCTCTTCATATTTCATGCGTTTACCTCAAAAAAGCGGCTTCTTTCGAATCCGCTTTCTTTGTTCTCAGTGATGAAGTACGTGTTCGATCTTTTTGATTTCAAAATGAAGTTCGCCCATGGGAACCTCAATGGTTACCTCGTCGAACTCATGCTTTCCGATCAGTTTCTTGCCGATTGGAGAAAGTTCGGAAATCATGTTGCGCATCGGATCGGTTTCGTTGGAACCTACGATGGTGTAGACGATTTCCTCTTTTTCGTCTTTGTCCCAGACCGTTACGATGGAACCGATGTTGACGATACTGGTATCAATGGTGGATTCATCGACGATTTCCGCATTTTCAATCAGGGATTCGAGTTCGGCGATTCGGGCCTCGTTCTGGCCCTGCGCGTCTCTTGCCGCATCGTATTCGGCGTTCTCGGAAAGGTCACCAAAGGACTTTGCAGCCGCAATGGCTTTGATGATTTCCTCTCTCTTTTCGGTCTTTCTGAACGCCAGTTCTTTTTGCAATTCCTCATATCCCTGCTTGGAATACTTCACTTTTGCTTTTTCTTGCTGCATACGTGCCATGTCTTTATGCTCCTTTATTCTTTATCCATGTATTGATGCCAAAGCTCAGTCGTAAAGAGACTGGATGGCGGTCTGAAGCTGATTGTCCATTTCCTCGGTCATCAGGTAATGGTTAATGCTTTGCGCTTCTTCGCTCAATTCGACGCTGTAACCTTCCGAGGGGTAGATTCCGATACCGTTGTATCCTTCGCCTGATGGAGGATAATAATACCGGGTGGTGAGTTTGATGGCACCTGGAATGCCGTAACTGGACAAGGAAAAAATGCTTTGCATGCTGCCTTTCCCGAATGTTTTGGTTCCGACGATTTTGCCAAGTTCATAATCCCGGAAATTCGAGGTAAACAGTTCGGCGGCTGAAGCAGTGTTTCCGTTGACCAGAACCGCGTATTTGTATCCGCGATACATACCGATTTCCTCGGCTTTTACCGAGCAGGTGCTTGCGGCGCCGCTGTAATAGACCTGTTTGACGACATCCTCGGCTTCATAACCGCTTTTGTCCTTGGTGGAAATCATCAGATCGCCTTCTTCCAGAAAGTAGGAAAGGATCGCTTCGATGGAACGTAAATCGCCGCCCGGATTGAACCGCAAATCAAAGACAAATTTCTCAATGCCTGAATCGAGCAGGTCGTTCATGGCATCCTTGAGTCCTGTGGGAGTCGTAAAGTCAAATCCTTCGATGGAGATGATGCCCACTGTCGGGTCGGTTGTACTGATCCTGTGGGAAACCGAAAGAACGGTTACGGCTTCGCGGGTCAACGTCAGTTCGAGTTCCTTCCATTCTTCCTCTTCGCCTTCCCGGCGGAGAAGAATCAGGGTTACAGGAGTTCCCTCTTCACCCCGGATCAGATTCAGGACTGTGTCATAGGTGGATTCGGTTATAAGTTGAGCCGTTCCGTTCACCTTGACTCCGATGACCAGGTCATCCGGAAGCAAGCCTCCCTTTTCAGCCGGAGAATCCGGATAAACCCGTACCACCTGGATCATGGAAGCTGTTTTGCCTTTGTACTCGATTTCAAAGGACGGAACGCAGGAAACGCCGATTCCGACCATATGTCCGGCATCGCTCTCGTTGAGCTGCCGGTATTCTTCATCGGTATAATACTCTGCAAAATAATCTCCGGATGCCCTGCAGAATGCCTTGAGGATCTGATTGATCATCTCCTCGTCATCCAAATCATACATGCTGTATGTTTTGAAGATGGAAGCAAATGTGCTGACGTCTGCGTAGGTGCTGACGTCAGTCGAATCGTTCAGGATCGGCTGAATGGTTCGAGTCGGGCTGTACGCCTTGCGGAACAATGCAAACGTGGTCAGAGTGGAGACCAGAATGGCAAGAATGATTGCAACGATAAAAGTCGGAAACGATATCTTGGGGAAATTGGTTTTCGGCTTGTCTGTTTGCGTGTCATTGATAAAACGCGGGGTCGGGTTGATGGAAAAACCGTTGGCAGCGGCAACCGCTTCCAGCGAATCCCCCAATTGACTGATGTCCGTATCATTCGGGATTTCCATACTCATCTGCCCTTTTTCCATGTCGATGGAAGCGTTGTATCCGCTGACGCGGCTGAACAGTTCTTCCGCTTCTTTCGCTTTTTCGGGCGAATCGATGTTTTCAATTGAAAAGATTAGTTTTCTCATATGTCTTTTTGCTTTGAAAGATGTCAGGCTGCATCACTAAGGATGCAAAAACGAAATGACATCGGAATGTCATTTCGCTGCTTGCTCAATATTTTGGATTTTTGCTGACCAGATACTTCTTGACCATCAGAGCAACTTTGAAGGTGATTGCATGGTCGAATTCTCTCAGATCCAGGCCGGTCAGCTTACGGATCTTTTCCAAACGATAGACCAGGGTATTCCGATGGACAAACAGTTTTCTGGATGTCTCGGATACATTGAGGTTGTTATCGAAGAAACACTGAATGGTCATCAAGGTTTCACGGTCCAGGGATTCGAGGGACCCTTTCTTGAAGACTTCGGACAAAAACATTTCGCACATAGTGGTCGGGAGCTGATAAATCAACCGGCCGATGCCCAGATTGTCATAACTGACGATGCTCTTTTCGGTTTCAAACACTCGGCCGACTTCCAGAGCGACCTGCGCTTCCTTGTAAGCTCTTGCCAGTTCCTTGATATTGTCCACAATGGTGGAAATACCGATGGCGACTTTGGAATAGAATTCAGAGGAAAGCGTATCGGCGATATTGGTCGCAAGCGCTTCCATTTCCAGAGCATCCGTATTCTGCTTGACTTCCTTAACCAGGACAATGTCATGTTCGCCTACGCTGATGACGTAATCCTTGGACTTGTCCGGGAACATGTTTTGTACCATTTCGTATGGTACCATATCCTGCTTGCCGAAGAATTTGATCAGGAAGACGACACGGTATTCCTCCGCATTGAAGTGAAGTTCCTTGCTCTTGATATAAATATCCGAAGGAAGAATGTTGTCCAAAATGATGTTTTTGATGAAAGAGCCCTTGTCATACTTTTCGTCATACAGATTCTTGATGTTGGCCAGAGAAATGGCGAACAGCTGGGTGAAACTGGCTGCGTACCGGTCCTCTCCTTCTACCATGACAATATAGGAAGACTTGGAATTCGCATCAATCGGGCGGTAGGTATACCCGTCCTTGACCAGAAGATCTTCGCTGAATACAGCCTCTTCCTTGATGGATTGCTGAATCTCTCCGATTCTTCCCAGTTCGGAACAAGCCACAATGACACCGTTCTCATCTATTACGCCAAGGACACGGTCAATGGAGTCCTTCATTTGATGAATCATTCCCTGAAACAGTCTGTTAGACATTTTGAATTCTCCCTTTGAATTTGAAGATTACAAATTTTGAAGATTACAGATAGGCTCTAGTTAAATGTGACAAGATTATAGCACGTTTTTTGTGTAATTTCAATAGGAAGTTTAAAAAAATTTACAATTCTGCTTTCAAATACAGGGCATTCTTTGTCATTATGTCAATTCATATAAAAAGGACAGATAACTGAGCGCTACAATGGGTGCCGTCTCGGTGCGAAGAATGCGGTTTCCGAGGCTGACACTCTTTGCATTTTGTGTTTGCATCATCTCCACTTCCTGCAGTGAAAACCCTCCCTCGGGGCCTATGACGAGCGCCAGTCGAAGATCCTTTTTCTTCCATGCGTCCAGTGCCTGTTTGAACGTACAGGTGCCCTCGTTTTCATAGCAGATCAGAATCAGATCGAATGAATTCTCTTGCAGTCTCATCCGTGCCTGGTCAAAGGAATGCACATCCAGAACGGGAGGAACGATTCCCCTTTTGCATTGTTTGGCAGCCTCAAGGGAGATTTTGTTCCAGCGTTCGGTTTTCTGCTTTCCTTTTTCTCTGTCCAATTTGACGATACAGCGGGAGGAAGCAAAAGGAACAATGGCGGACACACCGCATTCCACGCTTTTCTGTATAATCCATTCCATCTTGTCTGCCTTGGGCAGGGCCTGAAAAAGAGTGACTTGATAGGGCGGTTCGGCCACGGAATCCTGTATTTCTTCGATGTGGCACAAAACCAGCTGTGGCTGAATCTGCGTCAATGTGCATTCATAGCGGGTCGACGTGTTCCGGTCCGTAACCAGAATCTTTTCTCCGCATGCCATACGCAGGGAAAAGCCAATGTGACCGGCATCCGGTCCGTCGATGGAAATGATTCCCTGTGCGGGATCAATCTGTTCGCTGTTAACAAAAAAATGCTGCATGCTCTTTCACTCCGTTCGGCAAACTTTTTCTCTCTGTTTTGCTCATATAATGCTTTTTGTCGCTTTTTATCCCTTAACTTCTTTAAAAATATAACCTCGCATGGATAAAAGCATAAAGCTTCATTCAGACAAATCGGAAATCCGTTCGTCAATGAATCTTTCGTCTATACCCCACAAGTCCAATATTTTTAATTGCTTTCGTGTCAGTTTGT